>NZ_LZLL01000001.1:0-2281 GCF_001669335.1 Mycobacterium sp. 1245852.3
CGGCGACTGACACGCGTCTCGGCAGCTTGAATGGCGACACCCACGACATTGAGGCGTCCGAGGGGCCGCCGCGTCGGGAGTTTGCGAAGTCGCTGCGGTCGGCGGCGCGGCGAAGAGATGATGCGGGGCATGGTCAACAGGCCCCCCATGCGGCGGCTCAGCGAAGCAACGCGCGACAAGCTCGCCAACGTTGTCGCGGCCCCTCGGACGCCTCAATGTCGTGGGTGTCGCCATTCAAGCTGCCGAGACGCGTGTCAGTCGCCGCGACGCAGATCCTTTGCTTATGCAGGTAATGCAGGGTGTTCCAGTCCGCAGGCAGTCCGCAGGGCAGCAGGTGGCAGTAATCGGCGACGCGTAGGAGCACGGTCTCTCAAACAGTTCAATTACTTTGGGGCACAGTCAAATTAGGCGCATAGGCTGGTATCATCTCGCAGGAGCCCCGGGATACCATGAAAACTAAAAGCCCAGGTCAACACTTCGCCGACACTCTCATAATCCGTTGGTCGCGGGTTCGAGCCCCGCCCGCCCCACTTGTTTCTGTGTGACTTCGGTTGATGCTTGACGGGTGATGCCTGACAGTGTTTCGGCTGATGCTTGACAGTTGTTTCGGTTGATCCTCAACGCTCCCTGCGAGCCTTTTGGAGCTGCGGCGTTCGCGTCGGTATTGGGGCACCGCACCGGCCGGTGTCTGGACTGGGTAGTTGTGATCCCGAAGTCAGTGCGTGGAATCGGCCTTGGTCAACACCATCGCCGCTTGGTTGTACGGAAACAGGCGGTAGAACATCCCTGATGGCCCCGAAACGATTGCTGCGCCCTCCGCCTTACTCACCAGACGAGGATTGACCAGGGCGATACTACTGCCGCGCCTGTGCAATACCGCCTGACCGCCGGCCAGAACATTCTTCACCCAGTCCGAATGCAGCCCGTACCCGATGAGGACGACGACGCCGTCGGGTGTGGGGAAAACCAACAGCGGCGTTCGATAACGCCTGCCTGATTTGCGTCCGACATGTTCGAGTGTGCATAGGCCTGGCAGCCACGGCGCGATCGACCGAGCCGCTGGATTGGTGACTCGACGATTGAATTTGGCGACGGCCCTTGGTACCCGCATGGCTCCTCATCCTCAGTTAAGTTCGAATCATCGATGCGCCAACTCATGCGGTCGCGGGCACCAGGGCGCTGATGTCCTCGCCTTGAAGCAGCTTGATCGTCAGATTCAGGTCGAAGTAGTCGGTCCAGCGTGTGATTTTCCCGCCACCATCGACGACGAAGGTCCCCATTACGGGGATGGCCGGCTTGCGTCCATCGGGAGTCTGGATGTAATCCAGCCGTTCGGTGAGCACCACGGAACCCTCGCTGGCGAGGTTCACGATCTCGAAGGCGTAGGCGTCCGGGAACATAGCGAACTGGGCCGCCAGGTTCTCCACGATGGCGTCCGGTCCGGTGAAGGCAGGCATTCCCACGTTCTGATAGACGGCCCCTTCGGCGAGGAGGGGACGTAACGCTTCGGCGTCTCGCGTCTCCATCAAAGCGCAAAAGTGGCGGACGACATCGGCTGGCGAAGACATGAAATGAATCCTTTCGCTGCGAGTAGGTGAATCAACTGCGCGGACTGGAAGACGATGCGGATCTGCCTTTCGACACATCAGTGCTCGTGGATGATCACCCCGCGAATGTTGCGGCCGGCGAGCATGTCGTCGTAGGCCTCGTTGATGTCGTCGAGCTTGTACTCGGTGGTGACGGCTTCGTCGAGCAATAGCTTGCCGCTTCGATAGAGGCTGACCAGTCGAGGGATGTCGGCCCGCGGGTTGGCTTCGCCGTACAGGCTGCCCAGCAGGCGCTTCTGGAACAGCGTGAACAACGTCAGCGGCAGCGTCGGCGTCACGTCGGACATCGATGCCAGGGCGGTCGCCACCACGGCACCGCCCTTCCGCACCGCGTTGAGCGCGTCGTTGATCATCGCGCCTTCGAGGACACCTGGCGTGAGGATGGCCGAGTCGGCCATGATCCCGCGCGTGAGCTCACCAACTAACTGGGTTGCTTCCTGCATCGAGGTGGCAAAGTGCGTGGCCCCGAACTCAAAAGCCTTGTCGCGCTTGCTCGGTTCGATATCCACCACGACGATATGCTCCGCTCCTGCCAGCCGCGCGCCCTGAATGGCACCGCTGCCGATCCCCCCGCAGCCGACCACGAGAACCACGTCGCCGGGACTGACGTTGGCGGTATTCACGGCCGAACCCCAGCCGGTGGTGATGCCGCAACCGAGAAGACATGCGCGCGA
>NZ_LZLL01000002.1:0-529 GCF_001669335.1 Mycobacterium sp. 1245852.3
TGCTGGAGACGCTCGACGAGTTCCGCTCGGCCCACGAGCTGGACGCCCAGCGCCCCGGCGGGGCGAGAACATCGGCCTGACGACCGTTTACCGGACCCTGCAGTCGATGGCCGCGGCCGGGATGATCGACACGCTGCGCACCGACACCGGCGCCGAGATACGTCGGGCGCTGACGGCGTAACCGGTTACCGGCCCCCGCAATCCGAGCAGGTGCCGAAGATCTCGATCGTGTGGCTGACGTCGGAGAAGCCATGCTTGGCAGCCACTTCGCTGGCCCACTGTTCGACCTCGTGATCGCCCACCTCGATGGTGGCGCCGCAACTGCGGCAGACCAAATGGTGGTGGTGGTGCTCCGAACATCGGCGGTAGACCGATTCGCCGGTGTCGGTGCGCAGCGTGTCGATCATCCCGGCCGCGGCCATCGACTGCAGGGTCCGGTAAACGGTCGTCAGGCCGATGTTCTCGCCCCGCCGGCGCAGCTCGTCGTGCAGCTCTTGGGCCGAGCGGAACTCGTCGAGCGTCTCCAGCA
>NZ_LZLL01000003.1:0-6058 GCF_001669335.1 Mycobacterium sp. 1245852.3
CGCCGAACCCGACGTGTTGCTGCTCGACGAACCGCTGGCCGGGCTCGACGTCGCCGCGGCGGCCGCGATCCGGGCCGTGCTGCGCAGGGTGATCACCCGCACCGGCTGTGCGGCGGTCCTGGTCACCCACGACCTGCTGGACGTGTTCACCCTGGCCGATCGCGTCCTGGTGCTGGAGTCGGGCACAATCGCCGAAATCGGGCCGGTGCCAGACGTTCTCACCGCACCACGCAGTCATTTCGCGGCCCGGATCGCGGGCATCAACCTGGTGAACGGAACCGTCGGCCGGGACGGCTCGCTGCGCGCGGACTCCGGTGTCCGCTGGTATGCGGCCCCTGCACAGGGCGGCGAAGCCTTTTCGCCCGAGCAGCATGCGATCGCGGTGTTTTCGCCGACGGCGGTGGCCGTCTACCGCGATCGGCCGCACGGCAGCCCCCGCAACACCGTCGAGGTCACCGTCGCGGAGCTGGATGTCCGCGGCCCCGCTGTCTTGGTGCGCGGTACTCAGCAACCCGACGGCGCCCCGGGCCTGGCCGCGGAGATCACCGTCGACGCCGCTTCGGAGCTGCAGTTGGCGCCCGGCGACCGGGTGTGGTTCTCCGTCAAGGCGCACGAAGTGGCGCTGCATCCCGCCGCCCGGTGACGGCGCCGCGCGGGGCCGCGCCGCCCGACGAAGGTTGCACATTGGCAACATCGGTAAATCCGCGCAGCATTCGTCGCAATGCATCCTTGCGTCACAGCGGTAACACGGTAGGTTCGTCGCCATGGAGCAGGTGGATCCGACCTCGACCCGTCGCAAAGGATTGTGGACGACCCTGGCAATCACCACGGTGACCGGCGCCAGCGCCGTCGCCATCGCGTTGCCGGCAACCTCGAACGCCGATCCCGAGGTGCCGACCCCGGTCCCGCCAACCACGGCCACGGCTCCACCCGGCGCCCCGGCGCCCACGGTGCCGCCGGCCGCCCAGGCGCCGAACGGGCAACCGGCACCCGGCGATCCCAACGCTGCCCCGCCGCCGCCGCTCAACCCGAACGGCGCACCGCCGCCGCCCGTCGACCCGAACGCCCCGCCGCCACCGCCGGCCGATCCGAACGCCGGGCGGATCACCAACGCGGTCGGGGGATTCAGCTACGTCCTGCCCGGCGGCTGGGTGGAGTCGGACGCGTCGCACCTCGACTACGGCTCGGCGCTGCTGAGCAAGGTCACCGGCCCGCCGCCGGCGCCCGACCAGCCACCGGCCGTCGCCAATGACACCCGCATCGTGATGGGCCGCCTGGACCAAAAGCTCTACGCGAGCGCGGAAGCCAACAATGCCAAGGCCGCCGTGCGGCTGGGCTCGGACATGGGCGAGTTCTTCATGCCCTATCCCGGCACCCGGATCAACCAGGACGCCACGCCGCTCACCGGGAGCAACGGCAGCACCGGCAGCGCGTCGTATTACGAAGTGAAGTTCAGCGACGCGTCCAAGCCAAACGGCCAGATCTGGACCGGGGTCATCGGCGCGGCCAACGGCGGGACCGCCCAACGCTGGTTCGTGGTGTGGCTCGGAACCTCGAACGACCCGGTGGACCGGGGCGCGGCCAAGGCGCTCACCGAGTCGATCCAGGCGTGGACACCGCCGGCGGCACCGGCGCCGGCTCCGGGAACCCCCGCGGCGCCGGGCGCCCCGGCTGCGCCCGCACCGGCACCCGGGGCAGTGCCACCGGCCGCCCCGGCGGCGCCGGCCGCCCCTGGTGCCCCAGCGCCGGCTCCCGCGGCGCCCGGAGCACCGGCGCAGGCTCCGGGTGGGGCGCCCGCCTCCGAGGTGAGCCCGCCCCCCACGCCGACACCGCAGCAGACCCTGTCGGCCTGACAGCTCCGCCGACCGGTTCGGCCGCGACGGAAACCGACTGGTCAACCGTCTCCGATTCGGCACTCATTTCGTGACCCAAACTGGGTATACCGGAATGACGCCCAGCAAATAGCTGGGCTTTGCCAGCGATTGCAAGGAGACTTTCATGACTGTCATGGCAGCAACCGAATTTCTTGCCCGCTCCACCACTTTGACCAGCGTCGGCTGGATCGGCTACATCATCATCGGCGGTCTCGCCGGAGCGCTCGCCAGCAGGATCATCCGGGGCAGCGGGGCCGGCATCCTGATGGACATCGTCATCGGCATCGTCGGCGCCCTGATTGGTGGGTTCATCCTGAGCTTCTTCGTCAACACCGCGGGCGGCGGGATCATCTTCACCTTCTTCACCGCGCTGCTCGGCGCCGTGCTCCTGCTCTGGGTCGTCGGCTTGGTGCGACACAGGACGTAGGGCTTAACCCGTTGCGGCCGTGGTGGTTAGCGGCATGATGGATTGATGCCTCCACCGGTGACCACCACGGCAATGCGCGCCTGGCGCGTACGTCGACCCGGGCCGATGAACACCGGCCCGCTGGAGCAAGTCACCACCGAGATACCGCGCCCCGGACCGTCCGAACTGCTGGTGGCCGTGCGCGCCTGCGGCGTCTGCCGCACCGACCTGCATGTCACCGAGGGCGACCTGCCGGTGCACCGCGACCGGGTCACTCCCGGCCATGAGGTGGTCGGTGAAGTCATCGAGATGGGCGCCGAGGCCGCCGGCGAATTCCGGGTGGGGGATCGGGTCGGCATCGCCTGGTTGCGCCACACCTGCGGCGTCTGCAAATACTGTCGTCGCGGCGACGAGAACCTGTGCCCCCACTCCCGCTACACCGGTTGGGACGCCGACGGCGGCTACGCCGAATTCGCCACCGTCCCGGCGGCATTCGCGCACCCACTGCCGAGCGGCTACAGCGACAGCGAGCTGGCGCCGCTGCTGTGCGCGGGCATCATCGGCTACCGCTCGTTGTTGCGCGCCGAGCTGCCACCCGGCGGCCGCCTGGGCCTCTACGGCTTCGGCGGCAGCGCGCACATCACCGCGCAGGTGGCGTTGGCGCAAGGCGCCGAGGTGCACGTGATGACCCGCGGAGCCCCGGCGCAGGAACTGGCGTTGCAGCTCGGCGCCGCGTCGGCTCAGGGCGCGGCCGATCCGCCGCCGGTGCCGCTGGACGCCGCGATCCTGTTTGCCCCGGTGGGGGATCTGGTGCTGCCCGCGCTCGAGGCGCTGGACCGCGGCGGCACCCTGGCCATCGCCGGGATCCACCTGTCCGATATTCCGACCCTGAACTACCAGCGCCACCTGTTCCAGGAACGCCAGGTCCGATCGGTCACGTCCAACACCCGGGCCGACGCGCGGGCCTTCCTCGACTTCGCGAGCAAACACCACATCGAGGTGACGACGCCGGAATATCCGCTGGGACAGGCCGATCGGGCGCTGGCGGATCTGAGCGCCGGGCGCATCGCCGGTGCGGCGGTGCTGCTGGTGTGAACCCGGTCAGGCGGACAGGTGCCACACCAGTGCGGCCGCCAGCGCGCCAAGGCCGTTCAATGACCAGTGCAACGCGATCGGCGCGATCAGGCTGCCGCTGCGCCGGCGCAGCCAGCTGAAGACGAACCCGGCCGCCCCGGTGGCCAGCACCGCGCCGGTCACCCCCGCGGCCATGCCCACGATCCCGCCGCCGAACAGCCGGGTGAAGCCGACGTTGCTGCTGGTCAGCCCGAACGACGTCGCGACGTGCCACAGCCCGAACAACAGCGAGCCGGCCAGCGCGACGCCGCGAAAGCCCCAGGCCCGGTTGAGCGTTCCGTGCAGCACGCCGCGGAAGGCCAGTTCCTCGGGAATCACGGTCTGCAGCGGGATGATGACCATCGAGGCGATCAGCGCCCCGGAGATGGTGGCGTAGCGGTTGTTCATGAACATCGGCCGGGTGGCCGGCAGCAGGACGCCCACCGCGATCACCGCGGCCACGACGACCACGGCGGCCACCGCGTAACCGAGGCCGGGTTTCCAGTGCTCGCGGCCCAGACCCAGGTCCGCCCAGCCCAGGCCGCGCCACCGCATCAGGACCACCAGGCCGACGGCCGCGGCGGGCACGGTCGCGATGCTCGCCCACGGCGTGGTGAAGTGCGCGATCAGGTTGGTCAGCACCAGCACCGCGACGACGACGGCGATGTCGAGGTGGATCCGGAATCGGTGCGGCGCCGCCAGCGGGGACACCAGGGGCTCGATGCGGGCGGTCCCGGTGGCGTCAAGCATCCGACCAGCTTACCGGCGCCGGTCCCGCCTCGACGTTCGACGAGGTGGCCGTCACGATCCCGGTGGCGCCGAAACGCGGTGTCAGCCCTGGTCGCTCGGCGACCAGGTCCAGCCGGAGATCTTCGGGTCGTCCTCGCCGTGTTCGCGGGTGTACATCCGCGCGGCCAGCCGGGCGTCGACCATGCGCTGGCGCAGCATGGCGGCGCGACTGGCCAGCCCGTCCACCCGGTCGATCACGTCGATGACCAGGTGGAAGCGGTCCAGGTCGTTGAGCATCACCATGTCGAATGGCGTGGTCGTGGTGCCGCGCTCCTTGAAGCCGCGCACGTGCAGGTGGGCGTGGTTGGTGCGGCTATAGGTGAGCCGGTGGATCAGCCAGGGATAGCCGTGGTAGGCGAAGATCACCGGCTTGTCCCGGGTGAACAGCGCGTCGAACTCGCGGTCCGGCAGGCCATGTGGGTGCTCGGAGTCCGGCTGCAGCCGCATCAGGTCGACGATGTTGATCACCCGCACCCCCAGGTCCGGCAGCTCGCGGCGCAGGATGTCGGCGGCGGCCAGCGTCTCGAGCGTGGGGATGTCGCCCGCGCAGGCCAGCGCCACGTCGGGTTCGTCGGTGGCGGTGCTCGCCCAGTCCCAGATGCCCAGGCCGCGGGTGCAGTGCGCGATGGCTTCGTCCATGCCGAGGTAGGCCAGCGCGGGCTGCTTGCCGGCCACGATGACGTTGATGTAGTCGCGGCTGCGCAGGCAGTGGTCGGCCACCGAGAGCAGGGTGTTGCCGTCCGGCGGCAGGTAGACGCGGGTCAGCTCGGGACGTTTGTTGGCGACGAGGTCGATGAACCCCGGGTCCTGGTGGGACGCGCCGTTGTGGTCCTGGCGCCAGACGTGCGAGCTCAGCAGGTAGTTGAGCGACGCGATGGGGCGGCGCCACGGCAGTTCCCGGCTGGTGGCAAGCCATTTTGCGTGCTGGTTGAGCATCGAGTCGACGATGTGCACGAACGCCTCGTAGCAGTTGAACAGCCCGTGCCGGCCGGTCAGCAGGTAGCCCTCCAGCCAGCCCTGGCACAGGTGCTCGGAGAGCACCTCCATCACCCGGCCGTCGGGGGCGAGGTGTTCGTCGTCGGGCTCAACCTCCGAGAGCCACACCTTGTCGGTCGAGCCGTAGACGGCGTCGAGCCGATTCGACGCCGTCTCGTCGGGCCCCATCAGCCGGAACCGATCCCGGTTGCGGGCGATCACGTCGCGCAGGAACGTGCCCAGCACCCGGGTGGCCTCGTGCGTGGCGGCCGCCGGCCGCTCGACGGCCACGGCGTAGTCGCGGAAGTCCGGCAGGTCCAGGTCGTGCAGCAGCAGGCCGCCGTTGGCGTGCGGGTTGGCGCTCATCCGCCGATCGCCGGTGGGCGCTAGGGCCCGCAATTCCTCACGTAGCCTGCCGTTTTCGTCGAACAGCTGCTCGGGGGCGTAGCTGCGCAGCCACTCCTCGAGCTGGGCGCGGTGTTCGGGATTGTCGTGCGTCTCGGACAACGGCACCTGATGCGAGCGCCAGGTGCCCTCCACCTTCTTGCCGTCCACCACCTTGGGTCCGGTCCAGCCCTTGGGCGTGCGCAGCACGATCATCGGCCACACCGGCCGCCCGACCTCGCCGCCGCCGCGGGCCGCGCTCTGGATGGCCGCGATGTCGTCGAACGCGTCGTCGAGCGCCGCGGCCAGTTGCTGGTGCACGTCGGCCGGGTCGTCCCCGGCAACCGTGATCGGCCGGTAGCCGTAGCCGCGCAGCAGCGCTTCCAGCTCGTCGTGGGGGATGCGGGCCAGCACCGTCGGGTTGGCGATCTTGTAGCCGTTGAGCGCCAGGATGGGCAGCACCGCGCCGTCGGTCACCGGGTTGAGGAACTTGTTGGAGTGCCAGCTGGCGGCCAGC
>NZ_LZLL01000004.1:0-773 GCF_001669335.1 Mycobacterium sp. 1245852.3
GCAGCGAGATCTTGGCGTCGTCGATGTCGATCTCGAATCCCAGCCGCGGCGCCCGGCGCAACTCGGTGCGCAGCCAGTGTACGTAATCGCTTGGCGCTCCGGCGATTTCGGCGGCGTCGGCCATCACCCCCAGGTACCGGGCCGACGGCATGCCGCCTTCCCAGGCGTCCAGCACGTACAGCCACGCCAACACCGGGTCAGTGTCGGTGTCCGACGAGATCCGCTCCACCCGGCACCGGATCTTCTTGTGCACGCCGAACTCCGAGCCCTCCCAGCGGTCCAGGTTGTTCTCGTCCGCCGGAGTCATGTCGTAGAGGACGACGAACACCTTTGACCCCGGGTCCTCGACGACGCTGGCCAGCGCGCCCTCCCAGCCGATGTCCTCGCCACCGAAGGTCAATCTCCACCCGTGCAGCCAGCCGGTTCCGGCCATCGGCGAATGGGGCGCGCGTTTCTGCATCTGCTCGGGATCCATGTTGGACCCGTACGCGGCGTAGAGCGGCACGGGGAAAGCTTAGACGTCCGACGCTGGCCGGTCTTCCCCCGAGCATTCGCGGGGTCCCCGCCGCTTCGTTAGGTTGGGGGCTGTGGTGACCCGCATCGTGATCCTCGGTGGCGGCCCGGCCGGCTACGAGGCCGCGCTGGTGGCCGCCACCTCACACCCCGACACGACCCGCGTCACGGTGATCGACTCCGACGGCATCGGCGGCGCGGCGGTGCTCGACGACTGCGTGCCGTCCAAAACGTTCATCGCCTCCACCTGGCTGCGCACC
>NZ_LZLL01000005.1:0-8042 GCF_001669335.1 Mycobacterium sp. 1245852.3
TCCGCGGCGCTGCTGATCCTCGTCGCCGCATGGGCGGTCGCCCCCGGGCTGTTCACCGAGCGAAACCCGGTGAAGGGCAAGCCCGTCGACAAGTTCCAGCCGCCCAGCTCGGTGCATTGGTTCGGCACCGACCACCTCGGCCGCGACGTGCTGACCCGGGTCATCTACGGGACTTCGCACACCATCGCGACGGCCGGGTTGGCGGTGGCGGTAGGACTGCTGATCGGCAGCGTCGTCGGCATCCTGGCCGGCGTGTCCGGCCCCGCCGTCGACGCGCTCGGCATGCGATTCGCCGATGTGCTGCTGGCGCTGCCGGGTTTTCTGGTGTCGGTGTGGATCGTCACCGCCTACGGCCCGGGCCCGCTGTCGGTCGGCATCGGTGTCGGCATCGGTTCGATCGCGATCTTCGCCCGGGTGTTTCGCGCCGAAGTGCTTCGCGTCCGGGCGCTGGACTATGTCGAGGCCGCCTTCTTGTCCGGGGAGACCCGGTGGTCGGTGATCCGCCGGCACATCGTGCCCAACGCGGCCGGGGTCGTGATCGCCCTGACCGTCATCGATCTGAGCAGCGCGATCCTGTTGATCTCGGCGTTGGGTTACCTCGGCTACAGCGCCCCGCCGCCAACCCCGGAGTGGGGGCTGCTCATCGCCGAGGGCCGCCGCTACCTGGCGACCGCGTGGTGGCTCACCACGTTGCCCGGCGCCGTGGTTCTGCTGGTGATCCTGGCGCTCGGTGTGGTGAGCCGCCGGGCGCTGACATCCAACCGGATCTGAACGCAAGGAGACGCACCGTGTCCCCACCGCTGCTCGACGTGTCCGGCCTGACCGTGACCTACCCGGGTGAGGTGCCCAAGGTGGCCCTCGACCACCTCGACCTGGCGGTGTTCCGGGGCGAATTCGTCGCCGTGGTCGGCGAATCCGGTTCGGGCAAAACCACTTTGGCGAACGCGGTGCTCGGATTGCTGCCCCCGGCGGCGACCATCACCGCGGGGTCGCTGGCCATCGGTGGCCGTGACGCGCTCGGCCTGAGTGAGCGCCAGTGGTGCGGGCTGCGTGGCAGCGCCGTCGGGTTGGTGCCGCAGGATCCGGCCACGTCGCTGAACCCGGTGCGCACCATCGGATCTCAGATCGCCGAGGTCTTCGCCCTGAAGAAGGAGAAGCTGTCCCGGCGCCAGTTCCGTCAGCGCTGCATCGACCTGTTGGACCGGGTCGAAATCGACCGCCCCGAGCAGCGACTCAAGCAGTATCCCGGTGAGCTCTCCGGGGGCATGCGCCAGCGCGTGCTGCTGGCGATCGCGTTCGGTCTCGGTCCCGACCTGTTGATCGCCGACGAGCCGACCTCCGCCCTCGACGTGACCGTCCAGCGTCACGTTCTGGCCGTGTTCGACCGGCTCGTCGCCGAGCACGGCACCACCGTCGTCTTCATCACCCACGACATCGGCGTGGCCACCGATCACGCGTCGCGCATCGTGGTGATGCGCGACGGCGCGGTCGTGGAAGACGCCGCGGCCGACGCGATCGTCGCGGCGCCGCGCACCGAGTACGCCGCGCACCTGATCCGCCGGCTCGGCGCCCAGGCGCCGGCCGCCGGTCACACCGATGCCGAGGAGGTCATCGAGGTCGCGGGCGTCGCCAAGGAGTTCCGGATCGGCGCCCGGGGCAAACACACCGCGGTGGCCGACCTGACCTTCGCGGTCCGGCGCGGCGAGACGCTGGCCCTGGTGGGGGAGTCCGGGTCGGGGAAGTCGACCACGGCGAAGATGATCGTCGGCCTGCTCAAGCCCAGCCGGGGAACGGTGGCCGTGCTGGGCCGCGACATCGCCTCGCTGTCGGCGCGGGGCCGGCGCGAGCACTGGCAAGACATCCAGTTCGTGTATCAGAACCCCGGTTCGGCGCTCGACCCGCGCTGGACCGTCCGCCAGATCCTGGAAAGCCCGCTGCGCTCCTACGGGATAGGCGACAAGGGGGAGCGGGCCCTGCGCGTCTCGGAGGCGGTGACCGGCGTCGGCCTGACCCCGGACAAGCTCGACCGGCGGCCCGCCGAGCTGTCCGGCGGCGAATGCCAGCGCGTCGCGATCGCCCGCGCGCTGGTGGTGCGACCGCAGATCGTGCTGCTCGACGAACCGCTGTCGGCGCTGGACGTCGTGACGCAGGAACAGATCATCGGCCTGCTGCTGCGGCTGCAGGAAGAGCTGGGCCTGACCTACCTGTTCATCTCCCACGATCTGTCGGTCGTCCGGCGCGTGTCCCACCGCGTCGTGGTGCTGCGGGCCGGGCGGGTGGTGGAAAGCGGCGCCACCGCGGCGGTGTTCGCGGCGCCGGCGGCGGACTACACCCGCGCGCTCCTGGACGCCACACCGGGGCGGCGGCTGGCGCATCTGGCGCTGTCCGCCTCCGGATAGCGGCCGGCACCGCCGCGGGCTGCGCGAATCGGCTTTTCGGAAGTCGACATGGGACAATGGGACCCGTGTTGCGTTGGATCACTGCTGGGGAGTCGCACGGCCGCGCGCTGGTGGCCGTGCTCGAAGGCATGGTCGCCGGTGTGGAGATCACCTCCCTCGACATTTCCGAACAGCTGGCCCGCCGCCGCCTCGGTTACGGCCGCGGCGCCCGGATGGCGTTCGAGCGGGACGCGGTGAGCGTGCTGTCCGGGGTGCGTCACGGGGTCACCCTCGGCGGGCCCATCGCTGTCGAGATCGGCAATACCGAATGGCCGAAGTGGGAGACCGTGATGGCCGCCGACCCGGTCGACCCGAGCGAGCTGGCCGACAGCGCGCGCAACGCGCCGCTCACCCGGCCGCGGCCCGGCCACGCCGACTACGCGGGCATGCTCAAGTACGGCTTCGACGACGCCCGGCCGGTGCTGGAACGGGCCAGCGCCCGCGAGACGGCGGCCCGCGTCGCGGCGGCCACCATCGCCCGCGCGTTCCTGCGCCAGGCGCTGGGCGTCGAGGTGCTCTCGCACGTCATCGCGATCGGCCCGTCGGCGCCCTACCAGGGCCCGCCGCCCGGCCCGGGCGATCTGCCCGCGATCGACGCCAGCCCGGTGCGCGCCTTCGACAAGGCGGCCGAGGAGGCGATGATCGCCGAGATCGAGGCCGCCAAGAAGGACGGCGACACGCTCGGCGGGGTGGTCGAGGTGGTGGTCCTGGGCCTGCCCATCGGGCTGGGCTCGTTCACCAGCGGCGACAACCGCCTCGACAGCCAGCTCGCCGCCGCCGTGATGGGCATCCAGGCGATCAAGGGCGTCGAGATCGGCGACGGCTTCGAGACGGCGCGCCGCCGCGGCAGCCGCGCCCACGACGAGATGTATCCGGGCCCCGACGGGGTGGTCCGCTCGACCAACCGGGCGGGCGGCCTGGAGGGCGGCATGACCAACGGCCAGCCCCTGCGGGTGCGCGCCGCGATGAAGCCCATCTCCACGGTGCCGCGGGCGCTGGCCACCGTCGACATGGCGACCGGCGCCGAGGCCGTCGCGATCCACCAGCGCTCGGACGTCTGCGCGGTGCCGGCCGCCGGCGTGGTGGTCGAGGCCATGGTGGCGCTGGTGCTGGCCCGCGCGGCGCTGCAGAAGTTCGGCGGCGACTCGCTGGCCGAAACCCGCCGCAACGTCGAGTCCTACCGGCGGGCGGTCGCCGAGCGGGAGTCGCCGGCCGCCCGGGGTACCGCGTAATGGCGCCCAGGGCTGTTCTGATCGGTCTGCCGGGATCGGGCAAGTCCACCATCGGCCGGCGGCTGGCCAAGGCCCTCGGGGTCGACTTCCTGGACACCGATGTGGCCATCGAGCAGCGGACCGGGCGGCGCATCGCCGACATCTTCGCCACCGACGGCGAGCCGGAATTCCGCCGCATCGAGGAGGAAGTGGTGCGCGCCGCGCTGGCCGATCACGACGGCGTGGTGTCCCTGGGGGGCGGCGCCGTCACCACCCCGGGGGTGCGGGCGGCGCTGGCCGGTCACACCGTCATCTACCTGGAGATCAGCGCCACCGAAGGCGTGCGGCGCACCGGCGGCAACGCCGTGCGTCCGCTGCTGGCCGGGCCCGATCGCGCCGACAAGTACCGCGCGCTGCTGGCCGAGCGCAGCCCGCTGTACCGGCGGGCGGCGACCATCCGCGTCGACACCAACCGGCGCAACCCCGGCGCGGTGGTGCGCTACATCGTCTCGCGGTTGCAGGCTCCCGCGGGGGCCGCGACATGACCCGCTCGGGTGAGCCCGTCACCATCGAGGTGGCCGTCGACCCGCCGTACCCGGTGATCATCGGTACCGGCCTGCTGGGCGAGCTGGACGAACTCCTCTGCAACCGGCACAAGGTGGCCATCGTGCATCAGCCGGTGCTGGCCGAGACCGCCGAGGTGATCCGAGGCCGGTTGGCGGACAAGGGTGTTGACGCGCACCGCATCGAAATCCCGGACGCCGAAGACGGCAAAGACCTTCCGGTCGTGGGCTTCTTGTGGGAAGTGCTGGGCCGCATCGGGATCGGGCGCAAGGACGCGTTGGTCAGTCTCGGCGGCGGCGCGGCCACCGACGTCGCGGGGTTCGCGGCGGCCACCTGGCTGCGCGGCGTCGACATCGTGCACGTGCCCACCACGCTGCTCGGCATGGTCGATGCGGCCGTCGGCGGCAAGACGGGGATCAACACCGACGCGGGCAAGAACCTGGTCGGGTCGTTCCATCAGCCCCACGCGGTCCTGGTCGACCTCGCGACGCTGCAGACGTTGCCGCCCAACGAACTTGTGGCCGGGATGGCCGAAATCGTCAAGGCGGGATTCATCGCCGATCCGGTGATCCTCGACCTCATCGAGGCCGATCCGCAGGCCGCCGTCGACCCGTCGGGTGACGTGCTGGCGGAACTGATCCGCCGCGCGATCGCCGTCAAGGCGGAGGTGGTGGCCGCCGACGAGAAAGAGTCGGAGCTGCGCGAAATCCTCAACTACGGGCACACATTGGGCCACGCCATCGAGCGCCGGGAGCGCTACCAGTGGCGCCACGGCGCCGCGGTGTCGGTGGGTCTCGTCTTCGCCGCCGAGCTGGCCCGGCTGGCCGGCCGGCTCGACGACGCCACCGCGCAGCGCCACCGCACCATCCTGTCCGCGCTCGGCCTGCCGGTCAGCTACGACGCCGACGCGCTGCCGCAGCTGCTGGAATACATGGCGGGAGATAAGAAGTCGCGCGCCGGGGTGCTGCGGTTCGTGGTGCTCGACGGGCTGGGCAAGCCGGGCCGGCTGGCCGGACCCGACCCGGCGCTGTTGGCGGCGGCATATGCCGGACTCGCGCAGGAGGCTTCGTGACCACGACTGTGAACGTCATCAACGGCCCGAACTTGGGCCGGCTGGGGCGCCGCGAGCCCGACGTGTACGGCGACACGACGCACGATCAGCTGGCGGCGCTGATCGAGCGCGAGGCCGATGACCTGGGCCTCAAAGCCGTTGTGCGGCAAAGCGATAACGAAGCCGAGCTGCTGGACTGGATCCACTCGGCCGCCGACGCGGGCGAACCGGTGATCCTCAACGCCGGCGGGCTCACCCACACCTCGGTGGCCCTGCGCGACGCCTGCGCCGAGCTGAGCGCACCCCTGATCGAGGTGCACATCTCCAATGTCCATGCCCGCGAGGAGTTTCGGCGGCATTCCTACCTGAGCCCGGTCGCCACCGGCGTGATCGTCGGGCTGGGGGTACAGGGCTATCTGCTCGCCCTGCGCTATCTGGCCGGAAAGCCCGGCGCCGACAGCTAGCCCTTGCCGTGCTCCGGCTTGGTGTGCTCGTCGCCGCGGTGGATCACTTCGGTCTTGGGGTCGTGCTCGGTTTTGCCGATCGATTCGGTGGGCTCTTCGCGCTCGGCGGTGGCGACGGCCGCGGTCCGCGCGTCGGTCTGGTGGCTGGACGTCTGCGCGGGAATCTCGCCGGTAGGCGCGTCGTCACCGCGAACCGCGGAGAACACGTCGGTGTCGGCCCGTTCGTCGTCGGCGCCCGGCCGCCGCGGCGGGGGATTGCGGTCCACCCGCCAGCGCCCGATGGTCACGCCGATGATGGCGGGCAGGAAGACGCACAGCGCGGTGAAGGCGGCGAAGGTGGTGAGCTCGTTGAGCAGCCCGCCGGTGTACAGGCCCTTGTAGAAGAGCGCGATCAGCCAGGTCACGGCGCCGCTGAGCACACCGGCCAGCAGGCCGGCCAGCAGCCACGTCATCGCCAGGTCGCCGCGGCGGTCCGGATCGGGGTTGGCGCGGGCGTCGGCCCGGCCGTCGAGCACCCCCCACACGGCCACGCCGATGATGAACAGCACCAGCAGCACCACGCTGAACAACCCGGCGTTCGTCTGCCACGCGTTGATCAGTGCACCTTGGAACAATCGGACGACGACCATCGCCGTGGCGTAGACCAATCCGCGCAGCATCCAGTTACTCATGGCCCAAAAGCGTAGCGAGTACCGTCAAGACCTGTGACACATTCACAGCGTCGAGACAGGCTCAAAGCACGACTCGAGGCCAGCGGATTGGATGCGCTGCTGGTCACGGACCTGGTGAACGTCCGTTACCTTTCCGGTTTCACCGGATCCAACGGCGCGTTGCTGGTGTTCGCCAACGGTCGGGGCCCCGTGCTGGCCACCGACGGGCGCTACCGAACGCAGGCCGCCGAGCAGGCGCCGGACCTCGAGGTCGCCATCGAACGGGCCCTCGGGCGCTACCTGGTCGGGCAGGCCGCCGAGGCCGGCGCGCAGAAGCTGGGCTTCGAAAGCAACGTGGTCACCGTCGACGGGTTCGACGCCCTGACCCGTGAGCTCGACGACCGCAAGGCGGCCACCGAGCTGGTCAAGGCCGCCGGCACGGTCGAAGCGCTGCGCGAGGTCAAGGACGCCGGCGAGGTCGCGCTGCTGCGGCTGGCCTGCGAGGCGGCCGACGCCGCGCTCAGCGACCTGGTGGCGCGTGGCGGCCTGCGGCCGGGCCGGACCGAACGCGAGGTGAGCCGCGAGCTGGAGGCCCTGATGCTCGACCACGGCGCCGACGCGATCTCGTTCGAGACCATCGTGGCCGCCGGGCCGAATTCGGCGATTCCGCACCATCGCCCGACCGATGCCGTGCTGGCCAGCGGCGATTTCGTGAAGATCGACTTCGGCGCGCTGGTCGGCGGCTACCACTCCGACATGACCCGCACCTTCGTGCTCGGCAAGGCCGCCGACTGGCAGCTGGAGATCTACCAGCTGGTCGCCGACTCGCAGCGGGCCGGCCGGGAGGCGCTGCACGCCGGCGCCGACCTGCGCGAGGTGGACGCCGCGGCCCGCCGGGTGATCGCCGACGCCGGTTAC
The DNA here is from genome assembly GCF_001669335.1 of Mycobacterium sp. 1245852.3. NCBI lineage: Bacteria > Bacillati > Actinomycetota > Actinomycetes > Mycobacteriales > Mycobacteriaceae > Mycobacterium > Mycobacterium sp. 1245852.3. The sequence goes on from NZ_LZLL01000005.1 coordinate 7,297, forward strand.
GGCGAGCAGTTCAGCCACAGCCTGGGCCACGGCGTGGGCCTGCAGATCCACGAGGCACCGGGCATCGGCGCCACCTCCACCGGCACGTTGCTGGCCGAGTCGGTGGTGACCGTGGAACCCGGCGTCTACCTGCCCGGCCGCGGCGGGGTGCGCATCGAGGACACCCTGGTGGTGCCGCAGGAGGCCGGCGGCACATCACCGGAATTGCTGACCAAGTTCCCCAAGGAGCTGGCCGTCCTGGGGTAGCCGTCGCGCGGCCGGGGGGCTTGCCCCCGCGAGTACAGTCGGGGACGTGAACGGGGTGGCACGGGGTTTGGCGCGCCTGCGGGACTTCCGGTGGGACGTGTACGCCCAGCCCCTTCGCGAGACGCGGCTGGAAATGCAGATCGTCTACTTCGCGATCCACCTGCCGTTCGCCAGCGGGGTTACGGTCCACCTCCCGCTGCTGACCATGATCAAGCCGTTGCCGTCGCCCGACGAGCACGCCGCGGCCGGGCGCGAACCGGCGCGCCGCTGACGGAGTTTCGCCCGTCGGCCGCGCGACCCCGGCCCGCGAGGCCCGGCCCCGCGGCGCTCTAAACTAGCCGACAAGTCGCAGACAGTCCGCAGACGACTGTCCATCCCGAGGAGATATACCGAACCGTGGCAAGCACTGCCGATTTCAAGAACGGACTGGTGCTGGTGATCGACGGCCAGCTGTGGCAGATCGTCGAGTTCCAGCACGTCAAACCCGGCAAGGGCCCGGC
>NZ_LZLL01000006.1:0-5051 GCF_001669335.1 Mycobacterium sp. 1245852.3
TGGTCGCCTCGGTGAACGCGGTGAAGCCGTGCAGGTCGGCCATCAGCACCGTGATGTCGGTGATCGCACCGCCGAGGCCCGCCTGATCGGGATCGGCGAGCAGGGCCGTCGCGACCGCGGGTGACATGTAGCTACGGAACAGTCCATCGAGGTTCTGGTAAAGCCGGGCGTTCTCCAACGCGATCGAGGACTGCATGGCGAACGACCACAGCAGGGCGCTGTCGGCATCGGAGAAGGCGCCATCCGGTGCACGCGCCTCGATCACGCCCGCGACCTGGCCCTTCACCATCAGCGGCAGCTCGAGGACGGTGCCCTGCGGTGCGGTCGACTCCGACCCGTCGGCCGCGCCGTCGTCGAAGTAGAGCTCGCCGGCACGCACCCGAGCCAGCCGGAAATGGTTGCCCGGGAACGCGTCGGAGAGGGCGACCAGCACCCGATTGAGCAGGGCGTCCTCGTCCTGAATGACGCTGGATTCCTGGCCCAGCGCGACGAGTTCGCCGAGCTTGCGCACGCGTTCGCGTTCGGCGCCCAGGGCTTCCGCGCCGCGTTTGAGGACCGCCACCTGCTGCTCGGTGAGTTCGAACCGGTCGGCGAGGGCGGCGGCGGCAGCGCCGGGCGGAACCTGCTCGCCCCGCTCCCGGCGTTGCAACATGTCGACCATCGTCTCCAATGCCGCCGTGTAATCGCGGCGCAGGCCGGCGATGGTCTGTTGGGTGGCGAGTGCGTCGAAAAGACCTCTGACGGTGCCTTCGCGGCGGAACTGGACCCGCGCGCTGTAGGCGATGAAGCAGAAGGCCATCGTCATCAGCACGTGCCACAGCCACCAGGAGGCATGCCAGCTCATCCCGAACGCGAGGGCCACCGCCGCCTCGGACAGCAACGTGAACGCGGTCAGCACCGAGATCACGACCACCGCGGGACGGCGCCGGTAGACCGGCAGGTAGGCAAGCGCGGCGAGGGCGAACAGTGCGGCGCCGACCAGCGCGCAGGCCTGTTCCACGCGTTGCACCAGCTCCTGGTTCGGCAGCCGGTCGAGCAGTCCGAACAGGACGGTCACCGCGCAGGCCGCCATCAGCGCTCCCACCGTCACCGCCAGGGCGGGGCGCATCGACCAGAGGCGGGCGCTCCTGGCCGGGTCGAAGGTGATCGACGAGGCCAGCGCCACGAGCCCGGCCAGCACCAGGCCCACTCGGGTCGGCAACATGAAGTCCGCATCGGAGGTGTCGAACAGGACCCCCGGCGTGAAGACGGCGTGCACGCCGAAAAAGCCGGCCGTCGTCATGAATACGAGCGACACCAGCCAGAGCCGGGCGTCGTCGCGCGCGCGTGACGCCCGCGCGATCAGGGCGCCCAGCACGACGCTCACGGCCGAGGCGGTCAGCACCAAGATGAAATGGGCCACCCGGTTGTCCCATTCCAGGTCGACCTTGGGTATGCCCAGCAGCAGCCATAACGCGAGCATGGGCAGCGCCATGTGCATCACCCAGTTCGCCGTGCGCAGCCTCGATCCCCGGCGAACGCCCCGCGGCCTGCGTCGCCGGCAGTCGGAGGGCTTCGAACGGGCGATCACGGCCGGCCGCCGCGATGCGTCAGCCGGTAGATGCGGGCGGCGTTCTCGCGGGCGATGAGGTCGACCACCCGGATGGCGTCCGGTTCGCTCCACTCGCCGCGGTCCACAAATTCGCCGAGTACCCACTCCATGCCCCTGCGCCACAAGATCGCGCCGAGGAAATGCAGCTCCGGCGGACCGAATCCGTCCGACGAATAGAGGATCTTGGAAAACGGCGCCATTTCCAACAGACGCGCAAGGAACGCCGGTGACCGCGCCCCCAGGTAATTGACGCTCAACCCGCCATCGACATAGACGTTGTTGAACGCCTGGGCCAGATAGCCGGCCTCGCGCTCGTAGGGGTAGCAGTGCAACAGCACGATCGGCACGTCTTTCGTGCTGCGCAGGAAGTCAAGCAGCAGCAGCGGATTGGCCTGGTGCAGATCGCAATCGCGGTCGCCGAACCCGACGTGGAACTGCAGTGGCTTGCCCAGTCGCAGTGCCTGGTGCAACCCGAACCGCAGCAGCACCCTGTCTTGTAACCGGGTACCGCCGCGGTCGCGCCAGCGGCTCGCGGCTTCGGCGACCTCGGCCGGCGACGGAGCGCTGAGGTCGCCCTCGAACCCGCCCCGGTACGCCAGAATCGACTTGATGCCGACCGCGCCGGCCGCGCGCCGGTGCAAGATCTCCCCGAACGCCGCCGCGTAGTCGCCGCGGGCTTGCGCCGCCTGCTCGGCCACCTCCTCGAGCCGCACCACCTCGCGCGCATCACCGCCGGACAGCCGGGCCATATCCGCGACTCCGGCGACACCGCCACCACCGATCCCGGTATCCACCAGCCACTCGCTCACCCCGGCGGCCGACAAGAACAGCCGCGCCAAGTCATGCTCGTCGAACTGGCTACGGCGCTCCCAATACTCTTGCGGGTCAACGTGTTTGGACAAACCCAGGACGGGAGCGCAATGGGCGCGCACCGCGAACCCGAGTTGAGAGTCGAAACCCGGATGGGTAATGGGTTCGCTGTTGGCCTCGTTGAGCGCGTTCTCGAATCGCGGCCGGTCTGCCGGCGCCAACCAGCATCCGTGGACATGCTGATCAATCAGCGCCAGACCGCCGATGTGCTGGGCCAGGGCGCGAGTGTCGGAGACCATGACCGGCCGTCACAGGCTCCAGGCCATGCGGAATTTGTCCGCCAACTGCTCGGGCGCCAGGTCGCCGTAGCGCTCCCGCTCCAGGCGGCGCACCGCGACCACCATGTCGACGGCCGGATCGCCCAGGATGCGGCGCATCACCTCCGAACCGTCAAGCGCCGCAATCGCTTCGGCCTGCGAATCGGTCAGCCGCACGATACCGTCGCGCACCCGGTCGGATTCGGGCACGGTGGCCGGGTCGATCGTGACCTCCGGTGGCAGCGTCGTCTGGCACTTGATCCCGTCCAACGCCAGGCCGAGGATGGCCGCCGACGCCAGATACGGGTTCGCGGAAGGGTCGACGATCTTGACCTCCACGTTGCCGCCGCGCGGGGTGCCGGGCCCGCCGGTGACGAACCGCACTGCGGCCTCCCGGTTTTCGGTACCCCAGCAGGCGTAGGCGCCGGCCCAGTTGCCCGGCCGCAACCGCAAGCCGGACACGATCGACCCGCACAGGACGCCTTGAGCTTCCGGCAGTCCGTGCACCAGACCCGCGACCGCGCTCTCCCCCGCGGCCGTCATGCCCTGGCTCGCGTCGCCGCCGCAGAACAGCGGGCCTTCCGGCGTCGACAGTGAGAAGTGCTGATGTGCACCGGATCCCGCGCCCTCGACGAAGGGCGCGGGCGACAGGCTGATCCGCAGCCCGTGCCGACGCGCCGCGCGCCCGATGATCAGCCGCATCAGTATCAGCTGATCGGCGGCGGCCACCGGGGCCTGCGGCGAGAGCGAGATCTCGAACTGGTTGGCGCCGTATTCGGGGTGGAACTGTTCGATCGCGATGCCGGCCCCCGTCGCCGACCCGATCACATCGCGAACGAACGCCTCGTGTTCGAGCACACCGGCCAGGCCGTACTGCGCCCACAAGGTCGACGGCAGCCGGGCGCCGTCCGGGCCGACCAACAGAAATTCGATTTCGTGCCCGACCGCGGCCTCGATGCCGGCTTCGGCGAGCGCCGCCTCGACGCGCCGCAGCGTGCCACGGCTGCAGGTCGGCACCGGGGTGCCGTCCTGCTCGAAAAATGCGGCGGGCGCCCACGCCAGCCCGTCACCCACAATGCGCAACGCCGACAGATCGATCCGGAGGCGCTGGTCCCCCACCACGCCCGCATCGGCGGTGAAGGCGATCCCGGTCTGATCGATGGCGAACGCATGCCAGGACGGGCTGGCCCCCAGGCCGGGATCCGCGAACGTGTCGGTCCGCCGGATCGGGACCGTCTTGGCCAAGGTGAGCCCGGCCGGATTCACCACCGTGCCGATGACCGTGTCGACGCCCTCGGCCTCCAGCTGCGCGATCGCCGCGGCGGCGAGCGGTGTGCCGGTCATGGCAGCCATTCTCCCCACCTCGCACCGACCCGGACGGCTAACGGCGTCACCGCACGCTCAGTTCTGCCGGCCGACGAGTTCGGTGACGAAGCGATCGAGGAAACCGTCCCCGGGTGCCTTGCCCACCGGCCGGATGACGAATTTCGTCAGGCCCGCCTCGAGGTAGGCGTCCAGCTGCCGGTGCAGCCGATCCCACCCGGCGGCGACGAGCTCGCCGGGGTCCCGGTCCGGGCGGCGCCGGTGCACGGCCGCGGCCAACTCCGCGGGCAATTCCCCGTCGGCTACGGCCAGGGAGATGCCGAAGTGGTCTGGCTCGATGCTGCGGCCGGCGTGCGCGGCGGCTCGCTCGATCGCCTCGCGCCCGGCCCGCGCCTCGGCGGGGGTGAGGAAACTGCCCAGCCAGCCGTCGCCGAGCGCGCCGATGCGCCGAAAGGCGGCCGGCGCCGAGCCGCCCACCCAAATATCAAGCGGCGGTGATGGTTTCGGTGCGACGGCCACGTCGGTGACGCTGAAATATTGGCCGGTGAACGTCGTCGAATCCTCCACCAGCGCCGCGCGCAACAGCCGCAGCGACTCGTCGAACACCGCCGCGCGCTCGCCGTCGGGGACCACGAAGACCTCGCGTTCGGCCGGTATCGCCGAACGCAAGCCGAACACGGGAAGAACCCGTTTGGGCGCGACGGCCGCCAGCGACGCCAACTGCTTTGCCACCAGCACCGGATGCCGGCCCGGAAGCACGGCCACCGAGGTCCCCACCTTCAACCGGGTCGTCCGGGACAGCGCGTACGCCATGCCGACCATCGGATCGACCGCCGGGGAGTACACCAGTTCGGAAAACCACAGCGAGTCCACCCCGTTCGCCTCGAGGTGATCCACGATGGCGGCCAGTTGATCCGGCGCGGTATCGGCACCCAGGCCGACGCCGAAGCGAATCTTCACCGCCGCCTCCCTCCGAGCTCCCTCACCCACACCGCAACATCGGCGGCGCG
>NZ_LZLL01000007.1:0-20831 GCF_001669335.1 Mycobacterium sp. 1245852.3
CAATTCCCGTCGCTCGATTCGACCGACGCTTAGTGTTCGCCGGTAATGGCGGAAAGGATGATCATGGCTGAGTTGGGTTACCAGGCGATCGACGTCGACAATCACTACTACGAGCCGCTGGACTCGTTCACCCGCCATCTGGACAAGAAGTTCAGGGGGCGGGGCGTCCAGATGGTCAACGAGGGCAAGCGGACCTGGGCCGTGATCGGCGGCCGCATCAACCATTTCATCCCCAACCCCACCTTCGACCCGATCATCGTGCCGGGTTGCCTCGACCTGCTCTTCCGCGGCGAGATCCCCGACGGGGTCGATCCGGCCTCGCTGATGAAGGTCGAGCGGCTGGCGGAACACCCCGAGTATCAGAACCGCGACGCCCGGATCGCGGTGATGGACACCCAGGACATCGAGACGGTGTTCATGCTGCCGACGTTCGGATGCGGAGTCGAGGAGGCGCTCAAGCACGACATCGAGGCGACGATGGCGTCGGTGCACGCGTTCAATCTGTGGCTCGACGAGGACTGGGGCTTCGACCGTCCCGATCACCGAATCATTGCCGCACCGATCATCTCGCTGGCCGACCCGGACAAGGCCATCGAAGAGGTGGAGTTCGTGCTCGCGCGCGGCGCCAAGCTGGTGCTGGTGCGCCCGGCGCCGGTGCCCGGCTTGGTCAAGCCGCGGTCGCTGGGCGATCGCAGCCACGACCCGGTCTGGGCGCGGCTGGCCGAGGCAGGGGTGCCGGTCGGATTCCACCTGTCCGACAGCGGCTATCTGCACATCGCGGCGGCCTGGGGCGGCAAAGCGACGTTCGAGGGCTTCGGCGCCAAGGATCCGCTGGATCAGGTGCTGCTCGACGACCGCGCCATTCACGACACGATGGCGTCGATGATCGTGCACGGCGTGTTCACCCGTCACCCGAAACTCAAGGCGGTCAGCATCGAGAACGGCTCGTACTTCGTGCACCGGCTGATCAAGCGATTGAAGAAGGCGGCCAACACCCAACCCCAGTACTTCCCCGAGGACCCGGTGGAGCAGTTGCGCAACAACGTCTGGATCGCGCCCTACTACGAGGACGATCTGGCCGACCTCGCCGGCGCCATCGGCGTCGACAAGATCCTGTTCGGTTCCGACTGGCCGCACGGGGAAGGCCTCGAATCGCCGGTGTCGTTCGCCGAGGAGCTAAAGGGCTTCAGCGAGTCCGACGTTCGAAAGATCATGCGGGACAATGCGTTAGACTTGCTCGGCGTCCAAGTCGGCTCGGCCGCTTGACCTCCCTTGATCACCCGAGGCCGGCTACACCAGTGAGCGAATGGACCATAGGGGCGGTTCTCGACGAAATCGCCCACGTCGTCGGGGACCGGACGATGACGGTATGCGGCGGCCGCCGCAGCACCTTTCGCGAGTCGGCAGAGCGCACCCGCCGGCTGGCAAACTTCCTGGCGGGCAACGGGTTAGGGGCACACCGGGAGCGCGCGACGCTGCAGAACTGGGAATGCGGGCAGGACCGGGTGGCGCTGGTCATGCACAACGACCTGTACCCGGACATGGTCATCGGCTGCCTCAAGGCCCGCACCGTCCCGGTGAACATCAACTACTACTACACACCGAACGAGGTCCGCGAGCTGCTCGACTACGTCAAGCCCCGAGCGGTCATCTACCACCGCGGCCTGGGCGCGAAATTCGCCGACGTGCTCACGGATGCCGGCGTCGACCTGTTGGTGTCCGTGGATGACGGCAGTGGCGCTGCGGAACTGTCGGGCGCGGTGCCGTTGGATGACGCACTGGCGCAAGGGGATACCGACCGGGGGGTGACGGCGTCCCCGGACGATCTGCTGATGATCTGCACCGGCGGCACCACCGGTCGGCCCAAGGGCGTGCTGTGGCGACAGTCCGACATCTATGTGTCCTCCATGGTGGGGGCCGATCATGCCTGCGCGGAAGAGATCCACGACAAGGTGCGCGGTAACGCCGGTGCGCCATGGTTCGCCGTCTCGCCGTTGATGCACGCGGCCGGCATGTGGACGGCCTTCTCGGCGATCATGGCCGGCACCACCGTGGTGATGTATGACACCGGCCGCAAGCTCGAACCGCGATTGGTGTGGGAGACCGCGCAGCGCGAAAAGGTCGGCCTGATGACCATGGTCGGCGACGCCTACGCCGCGCCACTGGTGGCCGAGCTGCAGGGCGGCTCCTACGACTTGCCCTCGCTGTACGCCATCGGGACCGGCGGCGCCGCAACGAATCCCAAGTATCAACAAGCCCTGCTGGAGCTGTTACCCCACATCACCCTCATCAACGGTTACGGCTCATCGGAGACGGGGAACATGGGCTTCGGCCACAGCCGGCGCGGCTCCCAGGCCGACACCTTCACGCTGCGCGAAGGCGGCTTGGTGCTTTCCGAGGACTACAGCCACTTCCTTTCCCCCGGCGAGCCGGAAGTGGGCTGGGTCGCCCGGGAAGGGCGAATACCGTTGGGCTACTTCGACGATCCCGACGCCACCCGCAAGACCTTCCCCGAGATCGACGGCAAGCGAGTGGTGATCTCGGGTGACCGCGCCGCACTGGAAGCCGACGGCGCGTTGCGGTTGTACGGCCGCGACTCGCTGGTCGTCAACACCGGCGGCGAGAAGGTCTTCGTCGAGGAGGTCGAAGAGGTGCTGCGCGCCCACCCGGCGGTCGCCGACGCGCTGGTGGTCGGCCGGCCCAGCGAGCGCTGGGGCGAAGAGCTGGTCGCGCTCGTCGAACTGCGCGACGGCGCCACCGGAACCGCCGAGGAGCTCCACACGCTGTGCACGTCGCGACTGGCGCGGTTCAAGGCGCCCAAGGAGTTCCTCGTCGTCGAGCGGGTTCAGCGCTTGGGCAACGGGAAGGCCGATTACCGTTGGGCGAAACGTCACGCAACAGCAAAGGCGCCGATGTCGACATGAAAGCTATCGATTGCCTGGTCAACGTGCACTTCGGCGAGACCGAGCAGCAGCCGACCTGGATGCTCAAGGTGCGGGACGACTACTTCAAGGGGCCGGAGTCCATGTTCGCACCGGTCGAGTTGTCGAAGCTGCTCGAGGAGATGGACGCCCAGGGTGTGCGCAAGGCGATCTTGATGGACAACCTGGCCAAGCCGTCGGTGACCGCGCGGAAATTCGTCGAGGAGAAGCCCGACCGGTTCGCCCTGGCGATGGGTGGGGTCAACCTGCTGCGCCCGATGCCGTCCCTGCGTGAGTTGTCCGCCATCGTCGACGACCTGCCCGTCGCCTATGCCGCTGTGGGACCGAGCTTTTGGGGCGACGGCCAATACCCGCCCAGCGATGCCGTCTATTACCCGCTGTACACCAAGTGCGCCGAGCTCGAGCTGCCACTGTGTATCAACACCGGCATCCCCGGGCCACCGATCCCCGGGGAGGTGCAGAATCCGATCCACCTCGACCGGGTCTGCGTGCGATTCCCGGAGTTGAAGCTGTGCATGATTCACGGTGCGGACCCGTGGTGGGACATCGCGATCAGGCTGTTGATCAAATATGCCAACCTGCGGTTGATGACGTCGGCGTGGTCGCCGAAACGGTTGCCGGAGAGCCTGTTGCACTACATGCGGACCCGCGGGCCGGACAAGGTGATCTTCGCTTCCGACTGGCCGGTGCTCAAAATGCACCGCGTGGTTCCCGAAGCGGCCGGGCTGGAGCTGCCGGCCCACGTGCTCGACAACTATCTCTACAACAATGCCCAAGAATTCTTCTTCGGTGGCCAGGAGGAAGGCTGAGGATGGACCGCTATGAACTACGTAGGCTCGACTACAGCCTGACGTCGGATCACGAGGCGTTGCAGGCCGCCTACCGCGATTTCTTCAAGACGCATTGTTCGATCGAAACCGTGCGCGCCGCGGAGGAAACCGGCTTCGACAAGAATCTGTGGGAACGGTTGTGCGCCATGGGCGCAACGACCATGGCGGTGCCCGAGTACGCGGGCGGGGACGGGGCGACGCTCGTCGACCTGACCCTGGTGGCCGAGGAGATCGGCCGGTCGCTGGCGCCGGTACCGTGGATCGACCAGGTTTGCACCGCACGGCTGCTCGCGCGCCTCGGCGCGGTCGAACCCGATGTGGTCCACGGCAAGCGACTCGCGGCCTTCGACCCGCAGCACGACAGCGCCGCCGGGGCGCGGCTTTTGCCCACCGGGTCGATCGCCGACCAGATCATCGTGCGCGACGGCGACGACGTCGTCGCGCTGACGTTCGGCACGCGCCCGACCAAGGTGGACAACATCGGCCGGCTGCCGATGGCCTGGGTGGATCCCGCGTCCGCCGATACCCGCACCGTGCTGGCCGGCGGATCCGAGGCGCTGGCCGAATATCAACGGGCGCTGGATGAGTGGCGGGTGCTGAGCGCGGCGGCGTTGGTGGGCCTGGTGGAGGAGACCATGACCATCGCCGCCGAATTCGCCAAGACCCGCTACACGTTGGGCGTGCCGATTTCGACGCTGCAGGGCATCTCGCATCCGCTGGCCAACATCGCGATCACCGTGCAGGGCGGTCGCAACCTGGCGCGGCGCGCGGCCTGGTTCCTGGACAACGAGCCGCACGAGCGCCCGGAGCTGGCGCCCTCGGCGTTCGTGTTCATGGCCGAGGAGGCGGCGAAGGCCGCGACCATGGCGGTGCATATCCAAGGGGGACTTGGCGTTTCGGCGGAGGCCGCCGCGACGGCATATCTGGTGCGAGCCCGTGGCTGGGCATTGGCCGGCGGGGATCCCGGCGCCAGCGCCAAGTATGTCGGCGAGCTGGTCGCCGCGCGCGAAAGTGGAAAGGGCGCCTAAGTGGATTTCTCACGAGTCACGCTGTCCGACGACGATCAGCGGTTCCTCGAAGAAGCGCGCGACTTCCTGCGCACGCATGTGACCGAGGACGTCAAGCGCAGGGACCGCGAAACGGGTGACAACTTCGACGAAGGAGTGCACCTGGCATTGGGCGCCGCCGGTTACCTCGAACGCGAATGGAAGTCGGAGGCCGACGGCGGCTTCAGCAGGGTGCGTCGGCGCATCTGGGAACTGGAGAAACGGCGCGCGCACGTGCCCTGGGTGACCTGGGGCACCACCGCCATGGTGGCCCGCTCGGTCGCGAAGTTCGGCTCGGCCGAACTGCGGGACGAGGTGTTGCCGGGCGTGTTCAGCGGGCATGTCCGGCTATGCCTGGGCTACACCGAACCCGAGGGCGGGTCCGACATCGCCACCTGCAAGACCCGCGCGGTGCGTGACGGCTCGGGAGATGGGGGCTGGATTATCAACGGTTCCAAGATGTTCACCACCGGCGCGCACAACTGCCAGTTCGTCTTCCTCATCACCAACACCGACCCGGGTGCGCAGAAGCACAAGAGCCTCACGATGTTCCTGGTTCCGCTGAACTCCCCGGGCATCGAGATCCAGGGCATCCGCACCGTCGACGGCGACCGCACCAACATCGTCTACTACAGCGACGTGCGCGTCGACGACAAGTATCGCCTGGGCGACGTGAACGCGGGCTGGACGGTGTTGCGCGAGCCCCTCAACACCGAGCACGGGGCGGTCGCGGCCGCACCGGACGGGCTGCAAGACGTGTCGATCATGATGCACCAGGCCGGTTTCATGGCCGACGCGCTGGACAAGGCGGCGGCCAAAGTAACGCAGCCAGACCCGAACGGGCGCAGGCTTATCGACGACGCCGCGGTGGCCTATCGCCTGGGCCGCAGCGCCGCGCGGATGGAAGCCTCCCTGAGCGCGCCCAGCATCTTCGGACGCGTCGCGCTGGCCCAGACGATGCGTGACATCTCCCCGGATCTGATGGACATCCTGGGCACGGCGTCGACGCTGCCCGTCGGCACCGACGGGGCGGCCGACGACGGCGCCGCCGAGTACGTGTACCGGTTCGCGCCGCTGGTCGGGATCTATGGCGGCACCCTCGAGGTGTTCCGCAACATGATCGCGCAGTACGTGCTGGGTCTGGGCAAGCCGGCGTACGCGCCCGTCGCGCAGAAAGCCTCGTAGCCGCGGCTAGCGCTTCGCACCAGCGAAATCCAATGTGAAGCTAGGGCTTTGGGTGTGAATTTGCGGCGGGGTTTGCCGGCGCGTCGTCGCCCGGTAATGACACTCAAAGCCGAGGATTAACACTCGACGCGCCCCCGGCTTGCCGACGCCGTTGCTTCCTGCCGTCGAGTTAGGTTACCCTAACTTCGATGGAAGGAGGTCTGATGGCGACAACATGGGTGGGCGCGCTGCTGCGGAAAAGGCGCGATCCGGGACCGTCCCCCTTTCCGCATCAAGCGACGTTTCTTCTGGACAATCCAGTTCGGCGAGCGCTGATGCCGCCCCGGCGCATCATCGACGCCTTGGACCTGACCGGCACCGAGCGGGTTCTCGAACTCGGACCGGGCCCGGGTTTCTTCAGCGTCGAGATCGCTCGCCAGCTCACCGATGGCAGGCTCGACTTGTTCGACCTCCAGCCGGAGATGCTGGAGAAGGCTCGGCGCCGACTCGAGCGGGCCGGCTTCGTTGATGTCGGCTTCACCAGTGGGCAGGCAAGCGAGCAATTCCCGTTCCCCGACAACGCTTTTGATGTGGCGTTTCTGGCGGCGGTGATAGGGGAGGTGCCCGACCAGCAGGCATGCTTACGCTCGCTGCACCGCGTCTTGAGGCCAGGCGGCCGACTTGTTTTCGTGGAGATGCCGTCCGATCCCGACCGGCTGAGCGTGCCGCAGTTACGCGACCTCGCCGAACCGGCGGGCTTCGAGTTCACCCACGCAACAGGAAACCGCAGGGAAGACGTCGTGCACTTTCGCGCGGTCGCGCAGAAAGCCTCTTGACGCCGTCAGGTCGTGAGGATGGTCGCCGCGGCGGTGCCCGGCGCGCCGTAGAGCTGCGTGAATCCCACCTTGGGGTTGCCGGGCACCTGACGATCGCCCGCCTCACCGCGGAGCTGGCGCACGATCTCGTGGATCTGCCGCAAACCGGAGGCGCCGATGGGCTCGCCGTTGGCGATCAGCCCGCCGTCGGTGTTGACCGGCATCGCACCGTTGATCTCGGTGGCGCCGTCGGCCAGTAGCTTCTCCTGATCGCCGTGCTCGCAGAACCCGCACTCGGCCATGTGAATGATCTCGGCGCCGGCGTCGGTGTCCTGCAACTGGATCACGTCGACATCGTCGGGGGCGATGCCCGCCTTCTCGAAGGCGGTGCGGGCGGCGTAAACCGTTGGGGCCACGTCTTCTTCGACCGGGGCGCACGTGGTGTTCACCTCGTAGGCCCCGTAGCGGCGGGTGCGGACCTCCACCGCCCGCAGGTAGACGGGCTTGGAGGTGTAGCGGTGCGCGATGTCCGCCCGGCACATGACCACGGCGGCGGCGCCCTCGTCGGGCGCGCAGAACATGTACTGGGTCAGCGGATAATTGAGCATCGTCGAGTTGAGGATGTCTTCCTCGGAGATCGGCTTGCGGCGAAAGGCGTTGGGATTCATGGCCCCGTTGCGGAAGTTCTTGGCCGCGACCTTGGCCAGGGTCTGCTGCGAGATGCCGTGGTCGTGCAGGTAACGGTTGGCTTTCATGCCGAAGAACTGGGTGGTCAGATACTGCCCGTTCTGCGCATACCAGCGCGGCATGCCGACCAGGGCGGGGTCTTCGGTGAACGCGCCGCGCGGGTGCTTGTCCAGTCCGATGGCGATGCCGATGTCGTAGTCGCCCAGTCGGATACCGTCGGCGCACGCCTTGGCCGCGCTGGCCGCGGTCGCGCACGCGTTGAACACGTTGGTGAACGGGATGCCGGTCAGCCCGACCATGCCGACGATCGCGTCCGGGTTGGCCACCGTCCAGCTGCCGCCGGTGGCGAATTGGACGTCGCGCCAAGCGATACCGGCGTCGGCGACAGCGGCGTGGATCGCGTCGACGCCCATCTGCATCGCCGACTTGCCCTCGAAGCGCCCGAACGGGTGTAAGCCCACGCCGATGATGGCGACATCATTCACGCCGCGCCACTCCTCACGCAATAGCTCCTGCATTCTTGAGTTCGTCGATCCGGTCCCAGTCCATGCCGAGCTCCATCAGGACCAGCTCGGTGTGCTCGCTGGCCTGCGGCGCCCGCGTCGTCGTCAACGGCTCGTGGTTGAACTGGACGGGGCCGCGGACCACGCGGAACGGCTTGCCGCCGCCGGCGAGCTCGACTTCGGCGATCATGTCGTTGGCGATCGCCTGCTCGTCGTCGACCAGGTCGATGAGGCTCTGGAACGGCGCCCATTGGCCCTTCATCGTCTTAAGGTGTTGTCGCCAATAGGCAAAGGGCTTGGCGGCGAAAGCTTTTGCGATCAGTTCGGCGGCGGCGTCGGCGTTCTGGATCAGCGGGAGCACGTCGGAGAAGCGGGGATCGTCGGCCGCCTCGGGGATGCCCAGGTGTTCGAACGTGTCGCGGATCAGCCCGGTCGGGCTGATGATGCACAGGTTGATCGTGCCGCCGTCGGACGTTTCGTAGTTGCCCATGAAGGGATTCACCGACGGCGCGCCGGAACCCGGCATGGGGGTGCGCATGACCTCGCCGGTCTCCATGCCCTGCGTCACGCTGGCGCCGGCCGCCCACCAGGCAGTGCTCAGCAGCGACACGTCGAGCTCGACGGCCTCACCGGTGCGCTCGCGATGCAGCAGCGCGGCCGAGATGCCACCGGCGATGAACATGCCGCCGATCGAATCGCCGAACGCGGGAATGCCTTGTCCCAGTGCGCCGCCCAGCTCCTCGGGGGTCAGGGCGTACCCGATGCCGCTGCGCGTCCAGAACGCCGTGCCGTCATAGCCGCCGGTGTCACGCTCGGCGCCTTTGTCGCCGTAGGCCGAGCCACGGGCGTACACGATGTTCGGGTTCACCGCCCGAATGTGCTCCACGTCGAACTTGTGCTTCTGGCGCTGCGCGGGCATGTAGTTGGTGAGGAACACGTCCGCGGTCTTGGCGAGCTCGTAGATGACCTCCTGACCGCCGGGCGTGGAGACGTCGATGCCGACGCTGCGTTTGCCGCGGTTGGGATGTTCCATCAGCGGGTGTCGTTCCGGATCGACTTGAATGCCACCCATATTCAAGAACCCGCGCTGGGTGTCGCCGCGGGCCGGGTGTTCGACTTTGATGACGTCCGCTCCCCAGTCGGCCAGGATGGCTCCCGCCGCCGGAACGAAGGTGAACTGCGCAAGCTCCAAGACCCGGAAGCCCGACATGACTTTGACCATTTTGCCGACCCTACTTCGCGTCGAACGTCACCGGAAGCGCATTCGGGGACCGGAAGGGCTGACCGTGGATGTGCGGGTCATCGTCGGTCAACAGGGCGAGGTTGGTCAGCCGGTTCAGCAGGCATTCCATCGCGACGCGTGTTTCCAGCCGCGCCAGATGCAAACCCAGGCAGGTGTGCTCCCCGGCGGCGAACGAGATGTGGGGCGTGTGCTTGCGGAAGATGTCGAACTCTTCGGCGCGGTCCCAGCGCCGCTCGTCGCGGTTCGCCGAACCGATGCACACCCCGATCACCGAACGGGCCGGAATCTGCACGCCTTCCAACTCGGTGTCTTCGGTCGTGAAGCGTTGCACGGTGGTCAGCGGTGTCTCGTAGCGCAGCCCTTCCTCGATGGCCGGTGCCAGCAGCTCGCGGTCGGCTTGCAGCGCGGCGAACTGCTCCGGGTGGGTGAGCAGCAGATACAGCAGGTTCCCCGAGGAGCGGTAGGTGGTCTCCAGGCCGGCGGGCAGCAGCAGCCGCAGGAACGAATAAATCGCTTCGTCGGTGAGCTTTTCGCCGTCGATCTCCGCGGTGACCAGGTCGCCGATGATGTCCTCGGTGGGCTTGGACTTGCGCTGTTCGATCTGCTCGACGAAATAGTCCTTGAGCGCCGTCGAAGCCTCGAAGGCGCGTTCGTAGTTGACGTGGTAGCTGATCAACTGCACGGCGCGGGTGTGAAACATCGGCAGGTCTTCGTCGGGCAACCCGAGCAGCCGGGCGATGACCCGGGTGGGAAACTCGAACGTGAACTGCCGGACCAGGTCGGCTGTGCCCGTCTCGATGAACTCGTCGATCAGGGCATTGCAGATCGGCCGCACGATGGTCGGCTCCCAGCGGGCCAGCGCCTTGGATTTGAAGGCCGCGGACACCAGGTTGCGGTGTTCACGGTGCTTCTTGCCCTCCATCGCCAGAATCGTCGGCCCCATGAACAGGCCGATGGTCTTGTCGTACGGCTTGGAGCTGAACACCCGGCCGTCCCGGAACACCGTGTTGACGGCGTCGAACGACATCGCGGAGTACTCCTGCTTGGGCAGCAGCGACTCCGGGGTCTTGGAATAGTCCATCACCGTGCCGGCGAACACGCCGGCCTCCCGCCGTTTGCGGGCAAAGAACGGGTAGGGGTCTCGCAGGCTGACGGTTTCGTCGCCGGCACCGGCGGCGGTGTGAACGTTGGTCGTCACCTGATCTCCAGCATCTTGATCTCAGCACGATCGAACACTTCTTCGTAAGATCGTACTGTAATTATTACAGTAGGCAATATGGGCATTACCGGCGAGGTCGCTCGCGGGTTGGATACCGAAGGTGATTCATGAGCACACTCGACGGACACGCTCCCGCCGCACTCGAACGGCGGGTCGCTGAGCTGGGCGCCGTCCTTGCGCGGCAGCGCCAGGCGTTCGTGGATGAGGGGCCGCCCGGGCTGGCGGTGCGGCGCAACCGCATCGATCGGTTGATGGCACTCGTGGTGGACCACACCGATGCGTTCGTGGAGGCGATGGCGGCGGACTTCGGCACCCGCTCCAAGGCCGCTACCTTGTTCACCGAGGTCATCGGGATGTTCTCGGTCATCGAGCACACCAGATCCCATGCGGCCCAGTGGATGCGGCCCACCAAGCTGCTGCCGGCCGCGCGGCTGTGCGGACTGCGGGCGGAGGTTCAGCCCTCACCACTCGGGGTGATCGGAATCATCGGGCCGTGGAACTTCCCGCTCAATCTCGTTGTCCTGCCCGCGGCCACCGCGTTCGCGGCCGGCAACCGGGCGATGATCAAGATGTCGGAGGTCACCTCGCATACCGCCGATCTGATGGCCTCGCTGGCACCGGAGTACTTCGACCCCGACGAGTTGCACGTCGTCACCGGTGGTGCCGACGTGGCGGCGGCCTTCGCAGGGTTGCCGTTCGACCATCTCTTCTTCACCGGCTCACCGTCGGTCGGGGCGCTGGTGCAGCGCTCGGCGGCACAGAATCTGGTTCCGGTGACGCTGGAGCTCGGGGGCAAGAACCCCGTCGTCGTCGCACCGGCTGCCGACGTTCGGCGCGCGGCGGCACGGATCGCCCAGGCTCGCATGGTCAACGGGGGCCAGGTCTGCGTGTGCCCCGACTACGTGTTCGTGCCCGAGGAGAAGCTGGAGGCCTTCGTTGACGCCGCGCGACACACCCTGCGGGACATGTTCCCCACGATAGTGGCGAACAAGGACTACTGCTCGAGTGTCAATCAGGCGAATTTCGACCGAGTCGTCGGGCTGATCGAGGATGCGCGGGGCAGGGGTGCCACGGTGGAAACCATTGCGCCGGTGGGGGAGTCGCTGCCGGACCGTGCCTCCCGCAAGATCGCACCCACCATCATCCGTGATGTCGACGACGGCATGAAGATCGCCGGCGAGGAGGTTTTCGGTCCGGTTCTCGTCGTCAAGGCGTATTCGCGGCCGGCCGAGGCCATCGATTACATCAATGCCCGACCGACGCCGCTGGTGGCGTACTGGTACGGACCCGACGATGCCGAATTCCGGGCCTTCGTCCGCAGCACCCGCAGCGGTGGAGTTGCCCGCAATGACTTTGCGGCGCAGATGATCCCGTCGGCGGCGCCGTTCGGGGGAGTGGGCCGCAGCGGGATGGGCGCCTACCACGGCAAGGCCGGTTTCGATGCGTTCAGTCATCACCGCACGGTGGTGGGCAATGACCTGCCCTTCAGCATCACCGGAGGCGCGGCGCCGCCGTTCGGCCGGCCCCTGCGGCTGGGCGCCGAGGTGATGATGCGCATGACACGCGCTCGCACCCGCCGGCGGCTCCGCGGCCACCCGCGCGGCTAGCGAGGTCTAGCGGTCGGCGCGTGCGGATCCCGGGCTGGTCAGCCTCGCGGCGCGGGCCAGCAGGTCCGCATAGCGCACGCCGAGCAGCCGCGGCATCGCCGCCATCGCCCGCCCGTCGGGGCCGATGAGGATCCGGGCCCGATTCTTCTCCGCGCCACGCAGAATGAGCCGAGCGGCCTTGGCGGGCGAGGTCAGCGCCGTCCGGTCGAAGAGCTTGGCCGCGAGATCGGGATCCTCGGTGTCCGAGGTGCGCATGTTCGCGCCGAAGTTGGTCCGCACCACGCCGGGATGCACGCAGTGCACGGTCACCGGACGGCCTTCCATGATCATCTCCTGGCGCAGCGCCTCGGTGAAGCCACGCACCGCGAACTTTGAAGTGCTGTAAGCGCCCTGGTAGGGAATCGCGATGAGACCGAACGCGCTGGACAGGTTCACCAGTCGGGAGGGGATCCGGGGGGAGCCTGCCTCGATCAGTTGCGGCAGAAAGGCTTTGGTGCCGTTGACGACGCCGCCGACGTTGATGCCCATCAGCCAATCGAAGTCCTTCCAGGACATGTCCGCCACGCCGGCGAACAGGTCGACTCCGGCGTTGTTGAACACCAGCGAGGCGGGCCCGTGTTGCCGGTGCACCTCGTCGGCGAAGCCCAGCACCGCATCCCGGTCGGCGACGTCGACCCGATACGGCGTGACCTGCCCGGGCGGACACCCGGCCTGGGTTTCGGCCAGGCCATTCGGATCGATGTCGGACGCCGCGACGTGCGCGCCTTCTTCGGTCAGTGCCCGCGTCAAGGCGCGGCCGATGCCCGAGCCGGCACCCGTCACCACGGCGACACGGCCTTGGTACTTCATGAGTTCCCTGCCTCCACAATCGCTTTGATCCGACCCACGGACGTCTCGAGGTTCTTTTGCAGATCGCTACGACGATCCCGGACGAACAGGAACAGGCGCTCGAAAACCACAGCGCCGAGCGGCAACGGCACGCACATCCGGAAGGTTTCGGTGAGGCGCGCGGTACCCGCGGTGGTACCGGGTTCGATCAGGTATGTCCATTGCGTCCAGTCGCCGCCCATGGCCTGCACCACGAACGAAAACTTATGTCCGGGCCACGCGTCGACGACTTCGGCATCCGTCCGCCACCGGCCGAGCCGTCGGCGGCTCCAAGCGCGAAAAAGGTTGGGCGACAGCCACGTTGCGCGTCGCGTCTCGGGACTCCACTCGGGGATCCTGGTGACGTCGGCGATCACGGCGTAAACCTGGTCGGCCGACGCGCGCACCTGGGCCGAGGCCGTCAGCGTCTCGTCCTTCTGCAGCAACGACATGGCCTGCGCCCTCCTCAGCGGCTACCGGCGCGGCCGGTCAGCCATTGACCGCCTGCTCGCGCGCCCACCGGTAGTCGGCCTTGCCGGACGGGCTCCGCTCGATGGCCGCGCGGAACACGATCGCTTTGGGGAGCTTGTAGCGCGCCAGCGTCTGCGCGGCGTGGGCCACCAGTTCCGCCGCTTCGGCGCTGGCACCTTCAGCCAGCGCCACCACGGCGACGACCTCCTGGCCCCACCGTTCGCTGGGCCGGCCGGCGACCACCACGTCGGCGACGGCGGGATGTGACGCGATGGCCGTTTCGACCTCCTCGACGAAGATCTTCTCGCCGCCGGAGTTGATGGTCACCGAATCGCGGCCGAGCAACTCGATGGAGCCGTCGGCGCCGTGGCGCGCGCGGTCGCCGGGGACGGCGTAGCGCACGCCGTCGATCACCGGGAAGGTCTTGGCCGTCTTGGCCGCATCGCCCCTGTAGCCGAGTGGAACGTAGCCCCGCTGCGCCAGCCAGCCCATCCCGTCGTGCCCGGGTGCCAGGATCGCCGAAAGGTCCTCGGCGGCAACGAAAGTGTCCGGTCCGGCGTTGAACGTCCCCGTCGCCACCGCCCCGGACGTCGACATGTGGTGCATCTGCGCCCCGGTCTCCGACGATCCGACACCGTCGACCACGACGGCGTTCGGCAGCGTCTCGATCAAGCGTTTCTTGACGTACGGGGTCAGCAGGGCGCCGCCGTTGGCGACGACCGCCAGCGACGACACATCGGCGATCCCCTTCTCGATGGCGGCGACCAGGGGGCGCGCCATCGCGTCACCGACCACCGTGACCACCATGACCTTCTCCCGCTCGATGGTGCGCACCACGTCCTCGGCGTCCAGATGGTCGACGACCGTGGGAAACACGACGGACTGGCCCGTGGTGATCGCGGTCATCACACTCCACTGGGCCGCACCGTGGATCAGCGGGGGCAGGATCATCAGCTTGGTGCCCGGCCCGGAGGCGGCGCGTTCGACGATCTCGTCGATGGAGCTCGACGGCTCGCCGGTCATCAGGTTCCGTCCGCCGAAGGACGTCATGAAGATGTCGTGCTGGCGCCACAACACGCCCTTCGGCATTCCCGTCGTGCCACCGGTGTACAGGACGTACAGGTCGTCGGCGGAGTGCTGCACGGGCGGCGGCTCCGGGGACACCGACGCCAGCGCGGCCTCGTAATCGACCGCGCCCTCGAGCAACTCGTTACCCGAGTCGTCGGCGATCTGGATCAGCACGCGCAGCTGTGGCAGCTCCGGCAAGATCTCGGCGACTCGCGGTGCGAACGCGGCGTGGTAGAGCAGCGCGGTCGCGCCGGCGTCCGCCAGCAGGTATTGCAGCTCGCTCTTCACATAGCGGAAGTTGACGTTGAACGGGGCGACGCGCGCCTCGAAGCTGCCCAGCAACGCCTCGACGAATTCGTTGCCGTTGTAGGCGTAGAGGCCCAGCAGATCCTGGCCCACTTCGTGACCGCCGAGCGCGGAGCGCTCGGTGTGGCAGCCCAACCCCTGCGAATGCAGGTATGCGGCCAGCCGGGTGGAACGTTCGATCACCTGCGCATAGGTGTAGCGCCGATCGCCCTGGATGATCAGCTCGCGATCGGGGATCGCGGCGGCGACGGCCTTCGCGACGGCCGGGACCGTGAATGTTGTTGTGGTGTCGGACATCGTGCCTCTCACGGCTGGTGGGGGAGCAGTCGGACCATCAGGCCGTTGGCTTCGCTGAGCAAGGTTCCATCGGCGGCTATCATAGTAGCGTCAATGAAAACCTTCCTGCCCTCGATGTCGGTGATGCGGCCCCGGGCCGTCAGTGGCTGGTCGATCGGGGTGATGTTGCGGTAGTCGACGTGCAGGAAGGCGGTGCGCGTCGGGCGGATGTCCGCGGTGGTCACCACCATGCCGAACAGCCAGTCGTAGAACAGCGGGATCATGCCGCCGTGCACGGCCCGGTTCCCGCCGATGTGCGAGGTGGTGAAGTGGCCGGCCATCGTCACGCCCTCGGGGCCGGATTCGGTCACCAGCCAGGGCGGCATCAGGGGATGGGCCAGCCCGGGCAGCGTCAGCACCCGGCCGGCCACCGCCTCGGTCTCCGGGACCTGGTGGCCGTCGAGCAGCGCGCAGGCGTTCTCCAGGTGCGCGGCCGCGGCGGCCCACAACTCGGGATCGGGCCTGGTGGACACCGTCAGGTCCTGCAGCCGGCGCAGCGCGGCGACGAACGGGCCCAGTTCCGCAGGGGCATTCTCGACGGGTCTGACGTCGGGAAATCCGCCACGAACTTCCGGCGCGGTATCGGTCATCGCGTTCCTTCGTCCCAGGCCCGCAGCAGGTCCTCGGTACCTGTGATGGTGGCCAGCAGCGACAGCGTGTTGGCGATCATCGCTGCACCATAGTCGGCGGGTATGCCGGCGACCGCATCGCGGGGGACGACCACCCGGTAGGCGGCGTTGACGGCGTCCATGACGAGGTTGGGGATGGCGATGTTCAGTGAGACGCCCACTACGACAATGGTCGACACCCCGAGATTGCGCAGCACCGCGTCCAGGTCCGTGCCGCCCATCGGGCCCACGCCGTGCCAGCGGCGCAACACCAAATCCGAAGGCTCCGGCCCCAATTCGGGCAGTAGTTCCGCACCCGGCGTGCCGGGCGTGATGTCCACCCGGTTCCCGCCGCCCATCGCGAAGATCTTTGCGTTGTGGTTGGAGCCGAGCCCGTCGGACCGGCGCTGCACGAGGCAGTGCACGATGCGCACCCCGGCCGCCCGGGCCGCCGGCAGCAGGCGCGCGATGTTGGGCAGCGCTTCGCGGCGGGCTTCCTCGGCGAGCATCGCCAGCCCGGCGTCGGGACCCATCACCGCGCCCTGGCACTCCTGGGTGACGATTGCGGTGTGCGCGGGCGCGATCAGTTCGGCCAGCCGATCAGTCATGCGTGGGCGCCCACCGGCGCGACGTCGTAGAACTGGGTCGCCCACTTCCGCAGCGCCATATAGCCTTTCGCGTCCGTCTTCGACAGCGCGGGGTGTTCGACGTACTTCTGGTAGCGCCAGATCTGCAAATCGTCGAACACGGTGGACAGGAACTGCTTCTCGATGACCTCCCGCAGTTTGCCCTCGGGGACGTCCGCGGTGTCTCCGGGCAGTCGCGGCCACCAGATCGAGTAGAACAGGTCCGAGCATTCGTCGTCGACCGGCGTGCAGGTGAAGATCAGCCGATGATTCTGGGCGCCCTCGAAGACGCTGATCGCGCCGCCGAGGCCGAACAGGTGGCTGTGGAACCGCAATGCAAGGTCGTCCGGGTTGTCGCTGCGCGCGTCGGGCCAGCCGGCGATGAACTGCCATTCCTGGTCGACGATCCTCCACTCCAGCACCCTGGGCGTCACGGTGGCGTGGTGCACGTACTCGAAATGCGCACTGTCGGGCGCATTTTCGGCCACGATCTGCGGGTGTACCGGTTCGCGCTCCGCGCGCCGGGAGAACTCCGGGTATGCGCGGTAATAGGCCGCGGGGTCCGTTTCGAATTGCGGGAACTTGTGAAAGATGTCGGGCATCTCCCACTGCGGCTCTTTACCGTCCGGATGGTGCCAGACGAAGACGCAGTCGTACTGCTCGCGGACGGGATACACCTTCAGCCGTAGCCCGCGGTTGGGCCGGTCCGGCTGGTAGGGGATGTATTTGTTGCAGCCGTCCGGGCCCCAGCGCCAGCCGTGGAAGGGGCACTCGACGCAGTCGCCGACGACTTTGCCGCCGTGGCCGAGGTGGGCGCCCAAGTGCTTGCAGTGCGCTTCCAGGACGTGCAGCTCGCCCTGCTCGTCGCGGTAGGCCACCAGGTCCTCGCCGAAATACTGCAGCGGCCGCGCCTCGCCGACGGGAAACTCCGGGGACCAGCCGACCATGAACCAGCCGGTGACCTTCCAGGTGAACGGGACTTTCACACCAGCGCCTCTCGCCATCGTTGATACTAAATCCATTACAGTATAGATTTCAGCAGTCCGGCCGGCACACGGCAAGGAGTGAAATGACGACAGCGGCTGACGAGCTGGAAGCCATCCGACAACTGAAGGCGCGCTACTGCCGCTTCCTGGACACCAAAGACCTCGAGTCCTGGCGCGACGTGTTCACCACCGATGTCGTGGTGACCCTCGATATGGCGGTGTCCACCGCCGGTGCCGACCCGCAGACCGCGCCACCGATCGAAGGCGTGCAGAACTTTGCGCCGATGGTGATGGGCGGGCTCGAGGGAGTCGCCACCAAACATCACTGTCACACCCCCGAGATCACGCTCACCTCCGCGACCACCGCGGCCGGCATCTGGGCGATGGAGGACCTGCTGATCTTCGGTGACGGCCGCGAGTTGTACGGCGCCGGCCACTACCACGAGACCTACCAGAAGCGGGACGGTCGTTGGCAGATCAAGTCGCTGCACCTCACCCGAACCATCCTGAAGATCACCGGCGGTGACGATGGCAAAAGCTGATACCTCGTTCGACGTGCTCGTCATCGGCGCCGGATTCTCCGGGCTGTACATGCTGCACCGGTTGCGGCAACTCGGGCTGCGCACGCGCGTGCTCGAGATGGCCGAAAAGGTGGGCGGAACCTGGCTTTTCAACCGGTACCCGGGCGCGCGCTGCGATATCGAGAGCATCGAATACTCCTACAGCTTCTCCGAAGATATTCAGCAGGAGTGGGTATGGACGGAGTCGATGCCGGCCCAGCCCGAGATCGAGGCCTATCTGAACTTCGTGGCCGACCGGCTCGACCTTCGCCGCGACATCCAGTTCGGGGCCAAGGTCGTCGCGATGACGTTCGAGGAAGAAGCCGGCCGGTGGCAGGTGCGCACCGAGACCGGCGAAACCTTCCGGGTCCCGTTCGTCGTCGCCGCCTCCGGAATTCTGTCGGTGCCGCTGGAACCCGACATCCCCGGAATGGATACCTTCGCCGGGACCTCCCTGTTCACCAGCCGCTGGCCGGAGGGCGGCGTGGACCTCACCGGCAAGCGGGTCGGTGTCATCGGCACCGGTTCGACAGGCGTTCAGCTCATCCCGGTGGTGGCCCGAGAAGCGTTGCACCTGTCGGTGTTTCAGCGCTCGCCCGCCTACACCCTGCCCTGGCGGGTGCATCGGTTCGAACCGGGCGAACTCGACGACATGAAGGCCCGCTACGCCGACATCCGGGCGGCCCAACGCGCCCACCCGATCGGGGCGGCGCGGTTGAGCGCCTTCTCCGTGCTGCTGGACATGCTCGGCCGACCGCCGCTGAAGTCGGCGACCCGCGAAGAACAATTGCGCGCCATCGAGGAGAACGGCGTGATGGGGGCGCTGAACTGGGGTGACATCTTCTTCGACATCGAAGCCAATCGGATGGCCGCCAGGCTGTACGGCGAGGCGGTGGCCCGGATCGTCAAAGATCCCGACACGGCCGCCTCGTTGGTGCCGGTACACCCCTTTGCCTGTAAGCGGCCGATCATCGACCAGGGTTACTACGAGACGTTCAACCGGGACAACGTCAGCCTGGTCGATCTGCGGAAGTCGCCGATCCGCGAGGTGACACCGACCGGAATCCGCACCGAGGACCGGATGCACGAACTCGATGTCATCGTGTACGCCACCGGCTTTGACGCCATGACCGGTGCGCTCAGCCGCATCGATGTGCGCGGTCGCGGGGGAATGTCGCTGGGCGAGTTCTGGGCCACCGAGGGGCCGCTTTCGTATCTCGGCCTCGCGGTCGCCGGCTTCCCGAACCTGTTCACGGTCCAGGGGCCCGGCAGCCCGAGCGCCGCGACCAACTTCGTCGCCGCGCTCGAACAGCACGTGGAGTGGATCGGTAACTGCATCGCGTATCTGCGCGCCAACGACATCCGCACCATCGAGGCGCTCAGCAGCGCCCAGCAGGAATGGATCGACCACGCCACCGCGCTCGTTGCGCCGACCGTCCTGGTTCATCCGTCGTGCAACTCCTGGTACAACGGTGGCAACGTGCCCGGCAAGAAACGGATGTACATGGGTTATACCGGCGGGATACCCGAATACCGGCGCCGCTGCGACGAAATCGCCGCCGGCGGATACATCGGGTTCAAACTGGTCTAGCTGGCGAAGGTGAGCGACATGGCGACGGCGTTGAGCGGGCTGAGCCTGGCCAGAGATGTGGCCCGCGAATTGGGCATGCTGATGCCGCGCACGGTGGCCGGCCTGCGCGAGTCGACCGGTTGGTCCCCGCTCTCGCCGCGCGGTGCGCGTCAGTTCGGCGAGGCGATGCTCGATGAACTTGTGCTGAGCGCCTTTTCGCTGCTGGGCCGAAGCCCTGCACCGATGCGGCCGCTGGATGGGTGTGCCGCGGCGGCCGAGGAGCTCTCCTCGCTGGGCATCGACCGGGCGCACGCCGACCCGAACCCGTTGCGGCCGACGTCGATTCGCAGGCGCAGCATCGCCGGCCTTCGCTACGAGCGGATGGCTTTCGAGCACGACCCCGCCTTGCCGGCCACGCTGGCGGCCGAGGGTTTGGGCGGCCCGGCGCGGGCGGTGGTGCACCTGTGCCGGCACGGCGACGGGCCCAGGCCGTGGCTGGTGTGGGTGCACGGCGCGGGCCAGGGTGGCACCGAGGACCTGCTGCTGTCCCGGATCGGACGCATACATCACAAGCTCGGGTACAACGTGGCGATGCCGGTGCAGCCCGGCCACGGCTGCCGGCGACGCCAATGGCCGGCCTATCCCGACATGGATCCGCTGGGCAACGTGGCGGGAATGATGCGCGTGGTTTCCGAGGTGCGCGCCGTTGTGCGCTGGGTACGGCCGCAGGCCACGGCCGTTGTGGTGGCGGGGATTTCGATGGGAAGCCCGGTGGCCGCGCTGGTCTCCCACCTGGAAAAGCAGACCGACGCCGTCGCGCTCTACACGCCCATCCTGGGGCTCAACGCCATGATCGCGCGGCACCTGCAACGGTGGGGCTCATCGCGCGAGGGATTCCGCGAGCTGCTGGAATCGCCGGCGGTCACGAAGCTGACCTCGGTGATCGATCCCTTGGCGGTCATTCCGTCCCCGCCGCCGCAGCGCCGGCTCATCGTCGGGGCGTGGCACGACCGGATGGCGATGCGCGAGCCCACCGACGCATTGCAGGAGCGCTGGGGCGGCCAACTGTACTGGTACGACGGCAGCCACGTCGGGCACATCTTCTCGCGACGGGTGCAGCGCATCACCGACCGATTCCTGGGCGAGGTGGCCGCGCTGAAAGCGGACGACGCGGTGCCCGACTGATGGCACCCACTTGGACCGCGCGAACCGTGGTCGAGCTCTACAACCTCGTCGTGTGGAACGAACGCAACATCGAGCTGGCCGAGGAATTGTTGGGCGACACGGTGATTCGCCACGAGGTCGGTGGTGCGCGCACGCTGACCCACGCCGAAGCGGTGCAGCGGGTGGTGGACATGTGGGAGCTGGCCGATTCGC
>NZ_LZLL01000008.1:0-7484 GCF_001669335.1 Mycobacterium sp. 1245852.3
CCCGTGCGCCCCGGCCGTCATCTGCACCACCACGATGCTCCACAGCATCCACACGCTGAAGCCGACGTGCTCGGCGAAGATCGAGAAGATCAGGTTCCGCCGGGCGATCGGCTTGCCGGTGGTCTCCCAGAATTCGGGGTCTTCGGGCCGCCAGTCATCGATCCAGTGCCGCCCCTTGCGAGACTCGCGCGGTGGCGCGGGCTGCGATGCCGGGGTGATGGTCGAGGTCATCTGGTGGGACTCCTGGCTTGAATGGGGCGCGGGCAGTGACCACTCGACGCTAAAGAGGCACTGTTACCGGACTGCGTGTGCACAGTTACGTGGGCGATACGCAGAAATTGCAGCGGCCAGGACCCTTTTGTCAGAACTCTGCAACGCAAGATGTCGCGAACCCACGGCGAGGGCTCGATGCGCGACAATCGGCTCATGCAGGTGACTGAGGCTCCCCTGGGCCTACGGGAGCGCAAAAAGATCAAGACCCGCCGCGCCATCCGGCGCGAGGCGTTTCGCCTCATCGAGGAGAACGGCTTCGCCGCGACCACCGTCGAACAGATCGCCGAGGCGGCCGACGTGTCGCCGAGCACCTTCTTCCGCTATTTCCCGTCCAAGGAATCGCTGCTGCTCGCCGACGACCTGGACCCGCTGATCCTCGAGGCGTTGAAGGCCCAGCCGCTCAACCTGTCTCCGGCCCAGGCCTTCCGCCGGGCCTACGCGGCCGTCATCGCCGAGTTGCCCGACGACCAGCTGGAGTTCGAGAGCACCCGGCAGCGGCTGATGTTCTCCATACCCGAGCTCAAGGCGGCGATGTACGACGAGTACTACCGCACCGTGACGGTCGCCGCCGAGGCGATCGCGCACCGAATCGGCCGTGCCGCAGACGATTTCGAGGTCCGGGTGTTCGCCGGCGCGTTGACGGGTGCCATGATGGCCGCCTTCGACAGCGCCCCCAAGACCGCCGACACCATCTATCGGGCCCTGGATTTCATGGACGCCGGCATGCCGCTGGGCTAAGGGCCTCAACAGCGCGGCGATGCATTTGTGCGGGCGGAACGCGATACTCTCACGCGATGCGACAGGGATGGAATCGACGGGGATTCTTGCAGCTCGCAGGGGCTGCCGGGGTCGCCGCGATCGGCGGCGCGACCGCGCTCTCCGAGCTCGTGGCGGGGTGCTCGTCAAGCAAACCGGCTCCGGGCGCCACCCCGGGCTCGGTGACGATCACCCACCTGTTCGGTCAGACCGTCATCAAAGAACCAC
Organism: Mycobacterium sp. 1245852.3; assembly: GCF_001669335.1. Lineage (NCBI taxonomy): Bacteria > Bacillati > Actinomycetota > Actinomycetes > Mycobacteriales > Mycobacteriaceae > Mycobacterium > Mycobacterium sp. 1245852.3. Next base: position 1,258 of record NZ_LZLL01000008.1, read on the forward strand.
CCAAGCGCGTCGTCAGCGCCGGCTACACCGAGCAGGACGACCTGCTCGCGGTCGGGGTGGTGCCGATCGCGGTGACCAACTGGTTCGGTGACCAACCATCCGCGGTCTGGCCGTGGGCCACGCCCAAGCTCGGCGGGGCGCAGCCGACGGTGCTGAACCTGGACAACGGCATTCCCGTCGACCAGATCGCCGGCCTGAAACCGGATCTGATCGTGGCCGTCAACGCCGGCCTGGACGCCGACACCTATCAGAAGCTCTCCGCGATCGCCCCGACCGTCGCCCAGTCGGACGGCGACGCCTTCTTCGAGCCGTGGAAGGAGCAGGCCACCACCGTCGGGCAGGCGGTCTTCCAGGCCGACCAGATGAAGTCGTTGATCGACGGCGTCGACCAGAAGTTCACCGACATCGGCAAGAAGAATCAGCAATGGACCGGCAAGAAGGCGCTGCTGATGCACGGCGCGCTGTGGCAGGGCACGGTCGTAGCCACCATGGCGGGCTGGCGGACGGACTTTCTGAACCAGATGGGCCTGGTCATCTCCGACAGCATCAAACCCTTCGGCACCGATCAGCGCGCCGTCATCCCGCGCGATCACATCAAGGCGGTACTCGATTCCGCCGACCTGGTGATCTGGACGACCCAGAACCCCGACGATCAGAAGGCGATACTGGCCGACCCGGAGGTGGCCGGGTCGCTGACCACGGCGCAGAACCGCCACATCTTCACCACCAAGGACCAGGCCGGCGCCATCGCGTTCGCGTCGCCGCTGAGCTACCCGGTCATCGCCGACCAGCTGCCCCCGCTGATCACCAAGATCCTGGGGTAGCCACGCGCGCGGGCGTGGCTGTTTGAGCGTTTGCTAAGGCAGCTCTGGCAGTGCTCGAAAATCCGTCGCCCGCCCCTCGCACAGGCCCCGATCCCGGGGTTACCGTCGAGTAATGAGCGTGACGGATCTTAGCGGCGACCTGGCCCACAACCTGCCGACGGAGCTGGTCGGCAACACCGTCGTGGACTACGGCGACCGCGCGCTGATGGTGCAATGCGGCAGTACCGCCGAGGTATTGGCATGGGCGGACGCGCTGCGCGCCGCGGCGATACCGGGCGTGGTCGACGTCGTGCCGGCCGCCCGCACGGTGCTGGTGAAGCTGGACGGCCCGCGCTCTCAGGGCGTCATCCGTCAGCGGCTGCGCAAGATGCGCGTCGACGCCGCCCCTTGCGCCGCCTCGGCGCGCCGCGCCGACGTGGTCATCGACGTCGTCTACGACGGCCCGGACCTGGCCGAGGTCGCCGACCGCACCGGACTGACCATCGCGGCGGTGATCGACGCCCACACCGCCACGCCGTGGCGGGTCGGATTCAGTGGATTCGCACCCGGTTTCGCCTATCTGGTCGACGGCGATCCGCGCCTGCGGGTGCCGCGCCGCCCCGAGCCGAGGACATCGGTGCCCGCCGGCTCGGTCGGCCTCGCCGGTGAATTCAGCGCGGTCTACCCGCGGCAGTCCCCCGGTGGGTGGCAACTGATCGGCCACACCGACGCGGTGCTGTGGGATCTGCAGCGGCCGAACCCGGCGTTGTTGGCGCAGGGCATGTGGGTTCAGTTCCGGGCCGTCTAGATACCTGAGGAGATAGCCGTGCCGATCCTGGAGATCCTGCGCACCGGACCGTTCGCCGTCGTCCAAGACCTCGGTCGCCCGGGGCTGGCCCACCTGGGCGTGAGCCGCTCGGGAGCAGCCGACCGGCGCGCGCACAAGCTGGCCAACCGGCTGGTGGCCAACCCCGACGACCGCGCCACCGTGGAGGTGACGTTCGGCGGTTTCGCGGCCAGGGTCGCCGGCGGTGATGTGGACATCGCTGTGACGGGCGCCGACACCGACCCCACGGTCAACGGAATCAAGTTCGGCACCAACAGCATTCATCATGTGCGCGATGGCGAGGTGATCTCGCTGGGCGCGCCGCGCGCGGGGCTGCGCAGCTATCTGGCGATCCGCGGCGGCATCTGCGTGGAGCCGGTGCTCGGGTCGCGCAGCTACGACGTGATGTCGGCCATCGGCCCGGCGCCGCTGCGCAGCGGTGACCGCCTGCCGATCGGCGAGCACACCGACGCCTACCCCGAGCTGGACCAGGCGCCGGTCGCGGCCATCACCGACCATGTCGTCGAGCTGTCCGTGGTGCCCGGGCCGCGCGACGACTGGTTCGTCGATCCCGACGCCCTGGTACACACCGATTGGGTGGCCTCGGATCGCAGCGACCGGGTGGGGATGCGGCTGACGGGCCGGCCGCTGCAGCACTGCTACCCGGACCGCCAGCTGCCCAGCGAGGGCGCCACCCGCGGCGCAATTCAGGTGCCCCCCAACGGTTTACCGGTGATCCTGGGACCCGACCATCCCGTCACCGGCGGCTACCCGGTGATCGGCGTGGTGGTCGACGAGGACGTGGACAAGATCGCCCAGGTGCGGCCCGGCCAGACCGTGCGACTGCACTGGGCGCGGCCCAGGTCCCTGGTGGGCGCCCAGTCCGGTGCCGCGAGTTGGCCGTTTTCCTAGATCTCACCCGCCGAATCGTCGGCGCGGGAATCGCCTGTATCCCAGCTCACACCGCGGCGGCCGGATGCGTGAAATCACTTGATGGCGGCGCCCATTCACGGCCGTTGAACCGCGGCCTCGCGAATTGATTGCCCCTCAGGCAGTTACCAGATAACTGGTAAACAACTAACAGGCGATATCGGCCCGTTCCGGTTGACCCGTTCGCGTCGTAAATGTGAGCATCGGACCATACGGCGGGGCATGCCCGCCCATTCGGGGTGCCCAAGCGTCGAAAGCCAGTCTCCGAACCGCTTTCCCGATATCGGGCGAGCGCGGTGACCCCTGGCGCGGCGGCGGCCCGATGCGGCGGTTCGTGGGGCCTGAGGAGAGGATCTGTATGCACGCCGGTCGACGCGATGCCATTGGGGCGCAATCGCTTTCCGTGATACGGCGACAGGCATAACCGCCGTGGCGAAGAAAGGTGACGATCGGATGGGCCGCAACCACCGCATCGCGGACTGGAATCCGGAAGACACGACGGCCTGGGAGGCCGGCAACAAGAAGATCGCCCGGCGCAACCTGCTGTGCACCATCGCCGGTGACCACGTGGCGTTTTCGATCTGGACCCTGTGGCCCGTCATGGCGTTGTTCATGCCGGGGTCGGTCTACGGCTTCTCCGCCGGCGACAAGCTGCTGCTCGGCGCGGTCGCCACCCTGGTCGGTGGTTGCGCGCGGATCCCCTACACCTTGGGCATCGCCGCCTTCGGCGGTCGCAACTGGACGACGTTCTCGGCCTTCGTGTTGCTGATCCCGACGGCCGGCACCATCGCGCTGCTGGCCAATCCCGGTGTGCCGCTGTGGCCGTTCGTGCTGTGCGCCGCCCTGACGGGGCTGGGCGGCGGCAACTACGCGGCCTCGCTGGCCAACGTCAACGCCTTCTACCCGCAGCGACTCAAGGGCGCCGCGCTGGCCGTCAACGCCGGCGTCGCCAATCTGGGGGTGGCGGTGATCCAGTTGGTCGGCCTGCTGGTGCTGGCCACCGCCGGCCACGAGGCGCCGTACTGGGTGTGCGCGGTGTACCTGGTGTTGCTGGTCGTCGTCGGCATCGCGGCCGCCTTGTTCATGGACAACGTCAACCACGGCACCCAGCTGAGCACCATGCGCTCGATCCTGTTCGAGCGCGACACGCATGTGATCTCGCTGCTCTACATCGCCAGCTTCGGCTCCTGGATCGGCTTTTCCTTCGCCTTCGGTCAGGTGATGCAGGTCAACTTCGCCGAAGCCGGGGAAAGCCCCAAGCATGCGGCGCTGCACGCCGCGCAGCTGGCCTTCCTCGGGCCCCTGCTCGGCTCGCTGGCGCGCATCTACGGTGGCCGGCTGGCCGATCGGCTCGGCGGCAGCCGCGTCACCCTGGGCGTCCTGGCCGGCATGACCCTGAGCGCCGGGCTGCTGGTCACCATCAGCACCTTCGACGACCACCACGCCGCGGCCCACTCCGTCAGCATGATCGGCTACGTCACCGGCTTCATGGTGTTGTTCGTCCTGTCCGGCATGGGCAACGGTTCGGTGTTCAAGCTGATCCCGTCGGTCTACGAGGCGCGCAGCCGTTCACTGGACGCGAGCGAGGACGAACGTCGTCATTGGGCCCGCGCGAAGGCGGGATCGCTGATCGGCGTCTGCTCCGCCGTCGGTGCGCTCGGGGGCGTGGGGATCAACCTGGCGCTGCGCCAGTCGTACCTGAGCACCGGCACCGAAACGTCGGCCTACTGGGTGTTCCTGGTGTCCTATGTGGTGGCGGCGATCATGACCTGGACGGTCTATGCGCGCCGGCCCGCAGCCGCGCCCGGCCTGTCCGGGTCGGCACCGGAAACCGAGGCGGCCCGCGTGTGAGCCGGCTCGCAACACGGGCAATGCCACAGCAATTGACCGGTAACGCAACGGAAACGTCGCAGGCATACACACTTCATATGGCCCCCCAACTGGCCCCACCAGACTCCGCGCCGCTGACCGGCTACCGGATCGCCGTCACATCGGCGAACCGCGCCGAGGAGCTGTGCGCGTTGCTGCGCCGCAACGGCGCGGAGGTGTCCAGCGCCGCGGCCATCAACATTATCGCGTTGCCCGAAGACGAAGAACTGCAGAACCACACCGAGGCGGTGATCGCGGAGCCGCCGGATATCTTGGTGGCGCACACCGGCATCGGCTTTCGCGGCTGGGTCGCCGCGGCCGACGGGTGGGGCCTGGCCACCCAACTGCTGGCGTCACTTGCCAAGTCGCGGATCGTGGCCCGCGGCCCGAAGGCGACGGGGGCCTTGCGCGCCGCCGGATTACACGAAGAGTGGTCGCCCAAATCCGAATCGTCGCGCGAGGTCCTGCGCTACCTTCTCGAGTCGGATGTCGCCGGCAAGCGCATCGCCGTCCAGCTGCACGGCGCAGCCGACGGGTGGGATCCGTTCCCCGAATTCATCAACGGCTTGCGATCGGCGGGCGCCCAGGTGGTGCCCATTCACGTATACCGCTGGAAGCCAACGCCGGCCGGCGGTGACTTCGACCAGCTCGTCGCCTCGGTCGCGCGGCGCCAGTTCGACGCGGTGACCTTCACCTCCGCCCCCGCCGGCGCGGCGCTGTTGGAGCGCAGCCGTGAGTTGGGCATCGAAGACCAACTGCTGCAAGCGCTTCGCAGTGACGTGCACGCGATGTGCGTCGGCCCGGTCACCGCGCAACCGTTGATCCGTGCCGGGATCCCGACGTCGTCACCAGAGCGAATGAGGTTGGGGGCGCTGGCCCGCCACATCGCCCAGGAACTCCCGCCCCTGCGGTCGTGCACCATCCGCGCGGCCGGCCACGACATCGAGATCCGCGGGACCTGCGTGCTGGTCGACGGTTCGGTGAAGTCCCTGTCGGGGTCGGGCATGGCGACCCTGCGGGCGCTGGCGCAACGCCCCGGCGATGTCGTCGCGCGCAACGACTTGCTCCGGGTGCTGCCCGGCAACAGTAACGACCCGCACGCCGTCGATACCGCGGTGCTGCGGTTGCGAACGGCGTTGGGCGACAAGAACATCGTCGCAACGGTGGTCAAGCGCGGCTACCGTCTTGCGATCGATCATCCGGAAGACTCCCCATGGCACTGATCCTGGTAGCACACGGCACCCGCCGCCCTGGCGGTGTGGCGATGGTCGAAGACCTTGCGGCACAGGTGAGTACGCTGGTCCGCAGCCAAGTCGACGTCGCCTTCGTGGACGTGGTGGGCCCCACCCCCAGCGAGGTCCTGGTGCGCGTGAAGGCGGACGACCGGCCCGCCATCGTGGTGCCCGCGTTCCTGTCGCGCGGATACCACGTCCGCGCCGACCTGCCCGCGCACGTGGCGGCCAGCGGCCATCCGAACGTGCTCGTCACCCCCGCGTTGGGTCCGAGCGGTCAGATCGCCCGCATCGTCGGCGACCAGTTGGTGAAATGCGGCTGGCGTCCGGGCGATTCGGTGATATTGGCGGCCGCGGGAACCTCGGATGACAAGGCGCGCGCGGACCTGCACACCACCGCGACGTTGTTGTCCGCGTTGACCGGATCACGGGTGAGCCTGGCGTTCGCGGCCACCGGCGATCCACAGCTGGCCGAGGCCGTGGAGCGGGCCCGCGCGCGCCGCGCCGGTAGCCGTGTCGTGGTCGCCTCATACCTGCTGGCCGACGGCCTGTTCCAGCAACGGCTGC
>NZ_LZLL01000009.1:0-8743 GCF_001669335.1 Mycobacterium sp. 1245852.3
CCACCTGCGGTGGCGCCGTGTCCGGGACCGATCGGCGAACGCGCCGACTGGTGGTGGTACACACCCTTCCAACCCCACCCACCACCGACAATTAACTAGGTGCCCCACCGCCACCGATCATGACCAGCAACGGCCCCAACCTCAAACAGGTTGAGAATAAAAGAATTAACCCGGACCTAGTCCCGGCACGATGTCGCCCAGGCTGAACGTCACCGGCTGTTCGAGCTGTTCGTAGGTGCACGAGCGTGGGTCGCGGTCCGGGCGCCACCGGTTGAACTGCGCGGTATGACGAAACCGCCGGCCTTCCATATGGTCATAGCGGACCTCGACCACCCGCTCGGGCCGCAGCGGCACGAACGACAGATCCTTGCCGGCGTTCCAGCGGGAAAATTCGTTCTTCCGAGGCGTCCGTTCGCCGGCTTCGTGCGCGGCCCAATTCCACGGGTGGCCATCGAAATCGGTGACGAGCGACTGTAATTCGCTGAACAGCCGCCGCCGCTCGGCCATCGGGAACGCACCGATCACCCCGACGGACGCCAGTTGGCCGTCATCTTGATACAGACCCAACAACAACGAACCGATCGCGTCGGCACCGGACTTGTGCACCCGATAACCCGCGACCACACAGTCGGCGGTCCGCTCGTGCTTGATCTTGAACATGATCCGCTTGTCCGGCTGATACGTGATGTCCAGCGGCTTGGCGATCACGCCGTCGAGGCCGGCGCCCTCGAATTCGTTGAACCAGCGCTGCGCGGTGTCCAGATCGGTCGTCGCCGGCGTGACGTGGATCATGCGGCCCGGCCGGGCCGCTGAAGACACAGCGTCGACCAGGGCGGCGCGCCGCTCGGTGAAGGGCCGCCGCGTGTAGTCGTCGTCGCCGAGGGCGAGTAAGTCGAACGCTATGAAGGACGCCGGCGTGGTCTGTGCGAGCATGCGCACCCGCGAATCCGCCGGATGAATCCGTTGTTGCAGCGCCTCGAAATCCAGGCCCCGGTCGGTGGCGATGACGATCTCACCGTCGATCACGCAGCGCTGCGGCAGCTCGGCCCTCACCGCGGCGACCAGCTCGGGGAAGTAGCGGGTCATCGGCCGTTCATTGCGACTGCCCAGCTCGACCTGGTCGTGGTCGCGAAAGCAGATCGACCTGAAGCCGTCCCACTTGGGCTCGTAGGACGCATCGGCGGGAATCGAGCGCACCGACTTCGCCAGCATCGGCGACACCGGCGGCATGACAGGGAGGTCCATAGCCTGATTGTGCTGGAATCGGAGGTATGGCTGCTGCAGAAGAGCTCGACGTCGACGGCATAGCGGTGCGGCTGACCAATCCGGACAAGGTGTATTTCCCCAAACTGGGATCGAAAGGCACCAAGCGGCACCTGGTGGATTACTACCGTGCCGTGGCGGGTGGTCCGATGCTCGACGCGCTGCGCGACCGGCCCACCCACCTGCAGCGGTTCCCGGACGGCGTGGACGGCGAGGAGATCTACCAGAAGCGGATCCCGCAGCACCATCCCGACTACCTGCAGACGTGCCGGGTGACCTTTCCGTCGGGGCGGACCGCCGACGCGCTGAAGGTCACCCATCCGGCGGCTGTCGTGTGGGCGGCGCAGATGGGCACGGTCACCCTGCACCCATGGCAGGTGCGCTGCCCGGACACCGACCACCCCGACGAACTGCGCATCGATCTGGATCCGCAGCCCGGCGTCGCCTTCGACCAGGCGCGCACGGTCGCGGTCGACGTGCTGCGGCCGCTGCTCGACGAACTGGGGCTGGCGGGATATCCGAAAACATCGGGCGGTCGCGGTATCCACGTGTTCCTGAGGATCGCGACCGATTGGGACTTCATCGAGGTACGCCGTGCCGGCATCGCCTTGGCCCGCGAGGTCGAGCGCCGTGCGCCCGATGCCGTCACCACCTCCTGGTGGAAGGAAGAACGTGGCGAGCGCATCTTCATCGACTTCAACCAGAACGCCCGGGACCGCACCATGGCGTCGGCGTATTCGGTGCGACGCACGCCGATCGCGACCGTTTCGATGCCACTCACATGGGACGAGCTGGCCGACGCCGAGCCGGACGATTACACAATGGCGACCGTGCCCGATCTAATCAAGGGCCGGGAAGACCCTTGGGCCGCAATGGATGATGCGGCCCAATCGATCGCTGCCCTATTGGAAATGGCCGACGCCGACGAGGAGCGCGGGCTGGGGGACATGCCGTATCCGCCGAACTACCCGAAAATGCCCGGCGAGCCCAAACGCGTTCAGCCCAGCCGGGATCGAGATCTCAAAAACGAGAAGGACTAGCCGAAACGCGCGGACTTTCCTCGGCCGCGTTTTACCGTCCCGCGCCGCTGCGCCCAAGTGAGGATCTCAACGCTATCACTCGGGGCGTCCACGCAAAAGGCATTGCATTGCGCCGCAGTGGCTTGAGCCGATTTGTCACGGTGACAACTTGGAACTTCAATCCCGTGATGCCAACCGGATTCAAACCGCACGAATTCCCGTACCCGATCCGTCAAGGCGTCGGGGCCAACGGCTTTGGGAACCGTTTGGCCGAGGAGAATAGTTTACCGCCATCGCGTGCAAAGGCCACCCAAGCAATTCGCGACGAGCGTGCGCGCCCCGTATAGAACCGATGGCGCCGGCAAACCCTTGCGGCCCAGCGTTTTTCGTGCCACCGGGGCTCGGCTCATGCTGTCACGTTCCTATCCGCCAGGCCGGCGCGTAGCGGAATTTGACCGTGCGAATGCGGACACCCAATGCCATGGAGAAACTACTCGACAGGCCCAGGAAACGGGCCCTACCACGCAATGGACGCGGGGGTGATCCAGACCCTGCCGGTAGCCCGGCAGACCTACATCGTGCAGGTCAGATTGGGTCCGCAATCGATTGTTATCGGCGTCGTGCAGCCGGAAGCCGTGATGGCGGTGAAGGTGAGGATCAAACCAAGAACAACTTTGTATTTCAGACCAGACATGACCACTCCGTCCGTAGGAGAAATCTGACGCCCGAGAGTAGGAATATTACGCGCCGCGCCCTCGTATGAGTATGGGAATGAGTAATTTTCGTTCAATTACTTCACCTGACTGAAAGCCGTCGAGTAGCGGTCGTCAATTTGGGCCGTCTTACGGCGCCAGTTCAGAAAGTTACCGCCAAAGTCGAGTCCTGCTGTGCCGCAAAGGGGTACTTGAATGCCGATCGGCGCCGTGGCGCAAACGTGTTGGCTCAAAACAGGATACAAACTCGTTTTAGCGGCAGAAATCGGACTTTCAGTACGGAATTCCTCACGAGGCTCAACTGCGGGTACGAAATCTCGTTCCGTAGGCTCAGGTGCTATGTCGGTGGCAGCTCGGTTATGCACCGTGACATTCGCGTTGCTGCTGTCGACAATTCCCGTCGCCGGCGCGGCCGCCGCGGAGCCGGCCGCGCCGGCGACGAAACAAATCGGCGAAAGATTGGTCGGCTGGGACACCTATCGGCGGCTCGATCGGCTGCCGTATTTGCACCCCGGCTCGCAGACTCTGCAGGTATCCAGCTTCGATCGCAGTGGCGGCGATTACGACATATCGACGGGCAATCGCAACGGCAGCGGCGGGTGCTTGGCGCCGGGAGGCGCCGGCTGCGTCATCGCGGAGGATCACGGTGCCGGAGAGATCGAATCGATCTGGTTGACCCGCGACGGCGGCAATCTTCGCGCACTCGGAAACATCCGCATCGAGCTGGACGGGCAGACCGTGGTCGACACCCCGCTGCAATCGTTGGTCGACGGCAACCTGGGGGCACCGTTCGTGTGGCCGCTGGTCGCCAACGCCACTCAATCGCCGGGAGGCGACTACATCAAGGTGCCGATGCCGTATCGGCGTTCGATGCGGGTCAGCGTCACATCCCATTTGGAGTACTACCACGTCGACTATCGGCAGTTTCCCAACGCCGACGGGGTCGACACCTTTTCACCGACCGACCCCGCGCTCGACGTGCTGGACATGCTGCGAGCCGCCGGTACGGCCGACCCCAAACCGGCCGCCACGGTTGCCGCGCACACCAATCGGGTCATCGAGCTGGCCCCCAGCGCCGGACAAACCATCGCCGAAACGACTGGCCCGGCGACTGTTTCGGCACTGCGGCTGCAGCTGCCCGAGCCGGCGGCTGCGCAGCTGACCACCTTGCGGCTACAGATCGAGTTCGACGGCCGGACCATGGTGGACTCCCCATTAGGTGAGTTCTTCGGCGCCGGGCTGGGGGCCAACCCCGTGCGATCGCTGATGTTCGCCACCACTGTGCAGCACGATGGATCACTGCTGCTATGCGCTTGGTGGCCAATGCCTTTCGCGCAGTCAGCGCGCGTAACACTGGTCAACGCGGGCGCGGATGTGGTGTCCGGGATAGACAGCGACGTCGCCACCACTCCCGATGCCCAGTGGGCGCCCGCGCTGAGCAGCGGCCGAGCCGGCTACTTCACCGCGCGCTCGCATGCCGGGCCGACGGCACTCGGCCAGGACTGGTTGTTCGCCGAGGAACAGGGACGCGGCAAATTCGTCGGTGTCAGCCAGACCATCCGCGGCAATCGAACCAAAACGGCGTTCAGTGACGATGCCCCTTACTTTCTCGAGGGTGCCGAGCGGGTCCACACCGACGGCGCCGCGTCCCCGCAGTGGTACGGCACCGGCACCGAGGACCTGTATGAGGGCGGCTGGTACTTCAAGGGCGGCACCCACTTCAGCGACCCCCTCAACGGCCAGCCCGATCAACGCACCGCCGCCGGTGGTTGCGCCGACTATTGCGTCGCCGTCTACCGGATCATGCTGGCCGACGCCATCGGCTATCACTCCGCGATCCGATTCGGCATCGAGCACGGCAAACGGAACATGGTCCAACCCGACTACGGCTCAACGGCATTCCTCTACACACAGCCGGTCGCCGGCGTCACCGGTGGCGACGACGTCAGCCCGACGGATCCCGTCAATCGAGTCCTGCACGGCTACGCCGACTTCGACGCGACCGACCAGCTACTGGTCAGCGAGTACGAAGGCACCCAGGACACCCTGCCTGTCGTCGGTTCGGTCCGTATCGGCCAGGGCGCGATCACTTTTCACGTCCAGATCGATCCGGACAACCACGGCATCCTGCTGCGGCGGACATCGGATCAGGCCATCGGTTTTCAGTCGGCCGACGTTGCGGTTGACGGCACACCCACGGGAAACTGGTTGCAGCCGCGCAGCAACAGCTTCCACCGCTGGCTGGACGACACCTACCTGGTGCCGCGCTCGGTGACGGCGGGTAAGGCGCAGGTGACGATCACCCTGACGCCCACCGCCGACTCACCGCCGTGGACCGCCAGCCGCTATCACGTCGACACGCTGGCGGGGCCCGCCGACTAACGAGCGGTTGGTGGCCAGTCCGATGAGAGCACCGGCCAGCCCGCCGGCGGGCGCCATCAGCGAAGGCCCGGCGAGCAACAGATAGCCGAACGTGACGGCGACCAAGAGCAACGCCTGGTGCAGGGGTGCCCACGAGGCCGCCGACCGCAACCGGAACGACAAGCCGATGCCGAGCAACAGCGCCACCACGTGGCCGACGGCGGTGAAGTCCGCACCCGCGGCCGCCACCACCGCGGTTCCCAGCCACCAACCCGCCCAGGTCCCGCGCCAGCGGGCCGGGATCGCGGCGGTGAACGCGCCGAGCACGCACATCGCGCCGTAGCTGATTCCCACGTCGCTGGCGCGGGCGACCGAAACCGGCAGCATGCCGGTTTCGATGGCGGCGACCAGGCCGACCGCGACGATCACCGTGGCGCCGATGTGCCCGACCGCGAAGGTGACGAGCAAGCCCCTGCCACACCACATGAGTTCGCCCAGGGCCAGCAGGCAGACCAGCCCGGGCAGCCAGAAGAACAGATCGCCGCCGTCGTTGACGAATGCGCTGCCGATCAAGGTGCCCAGGTGACCGCGCCCGAGGTTGTGAATGTTCGTGCTCATTCGGCTCACGGCGACCTCGTGCGCGTGCGGGCCCAGCGCGGCGAGGATGAGATAGATGGCGAGCAACACGACCGCGTAGCTCGTCGTCACTCGAACCGACGCCGCTCCGGGTATGGCGCGCAGCGGCGCCTGAGCGCAACGCAGGGCGCCGTCGCGGGTAGCGGCGAGCGTCATACCTCTACCGTGCGGGTGCGCCGGGCGGCGTGCCTCGTTCTTAACGAAGCCTTCACACGCGCGCCGCAAATCTTCACGGATCGCCGCGGCCCCGTGACGTCGGCTTAAAGAGCGGCGATCGCGGCAACGGCCTCGTCGGCCGTCACGAGCGCCGAGGCGTAGTTGGGCATGTTCACCTCGAGGGCGGCGTGCATCTCGCCAGCCGAGTAATCGGCCGTCGCGTCTCGAACCACCGTGACGTCATACCCGAGCTCGGCGGCGAACCGAACCGTTGCCTCGACGCAGGTATGTGCGATCAAGCCCATCACGATGACCCGCTCGATGCCATGGCGCTTGAGCTGCAGGTCGAGGTCGGTGTTGGCGAAGCCGCTGGAACACCAGTGTTCGTGAGCGACGATGTCGCCCGGTTGCGGCTCGAACCCGGGACGGATCTCGCCGCCCCAGGTGCCGTATTCAAAGGTCTTGCGCGACCAGGCCGCTCGTTGCACCGGCGCGATGTACTTCCACGTCTCGTAATCGCCCGGGCGGTAGCGACGATGCAGCGCGTAAAACACGCGCAAACCCGCACCGCGGGCGGCATCGAGCACCTGCTGCATATGGGTGACGCAGTCATTGCTTTCGATGACGCCTTGCAACCGATCCCACACTTTCCCGCCCGGAGAAATGAAATCGTTGTAGGGATCGATCACCAGAAGCCCGGTCGCCGCCTTGTCATTCGCCACCCGACCATCATCTCTCGGCCGCGCCCATGATGAACGGGACATCGTCGGGAGCCGCGTGGCGGGCGGTCAACAACGCCCTGGCCGCTCCGCCGATCGGAATGCGCAGCGGCAGTTGCGGTTTCTCGGCGGCATCGACCACCTCGGCCGCGACCTGTTCGGGGGTGATCATTCCGGCGCGGGCCCCCCCCACCCCGCAGGATCGCCGCGTAGGGATCGTCGGGGAGCCTGTAGGTGGTCACGTCGTCGAGCGCCCCGGAGCTCACGGCCCCGGGCTCCAACAGGGCGGCCTGAATCCCCAACGGCGCGACCTCGATCGCCAACGCCTCGACGAGGGCTTCCAGCGCCCACTTCGTCGCCGCATACGCCGCCCCGGGTGGCAGCACGACGCGTCCGAGGACGCTGGACATGAACAGCAGTTTCCCGTCACGTCGGGACCTCATCTGCGGCAGGACCGCCTGGGCCACGCGGATCGCGCCGACGGTGTTGAGGTTGAGCAGCCGCTGCAGCTCGGCCAGCGGCGTGGCTTCCACGGCGGCGTAGAAGATCACTCCGGCGTTGGCGACGACGATGTCAATGTCGCCGGCGGCGTCGACGGCCGCGGTGACGCTGGCATCGTCGGTGACGTCGAGGGACAGCCGCAGGGCGACGTCGAGATCCGCCAGGGTGCGGGGATCACGGGCGGTGGCGACCACGCGGTGGCCGCGGCCGGCGAACTCGGTGGCGACGGCGCGGCCGATGCCGCGGTTGGCGCCGGTGATCAAAACGGAGGTCATGGCGGGCCGGTCCTTTCAGCGATGCTTGCCGTTGCCGTTGTATTGAGTTGTGCGACTGGGTAATTCGAAGATCAACAGGGTGCTGCTCGCCGTCGCGACGAGCGCTCCGGAGGCATCGGTGGCCTTCGCTTCGGTGAACCCGATGCGCGCGCCCGCCTTGACCACCGTGCCCACCGCGGCCAGTGGTCCGCTGGCCACGGTGACGGCTTTGAGGTAGTTGACCTTGATTTCGACCGACGTGTACCCGAAGCCCGCGGCGAGTGTGGTGTGCAATGCGCAGCCGGTGACGGTGTCCAACAGCGTGCACACGGTGCCGCCGTGCACCGTTCCCAGCGGGTTGTACATGGACCCGTCGGGTGTGCAGCTGAAGGCGATGCGGCCGTTCTCCACCTCGGCGATGCGCATCTGGATGAGCTCACCGATCGGTGGCGGCGGCAACTGCCCGTCGGACACCGCCCGCCAGTAGGACAGGCCGGACATCGACGCGGCGGCGGCCTGGGTGGCGATCGGGTCGTGCCAGCTGATCAGGCGCGACCGGGGCTCGCCCCACCCCGTGACCTCGGCCTCTCGAGCGTCTGAATGCACCATGCGACCCCTCCGGCATAAAACTGATCGGTTTACTTCGTTAGCACCAAGCTAGCGACGCACCGGCTATTTGTAAACCGGACGGTGTACCATCGGTACCATGAGCGCAGCCGCAGCACAGTCGCCCCGGGTGGCCGGGCGCGGCGCACGCGAACGCATCGAGCGCGCCGCGGCCCGGCTCTTCTACCGCAACGGCATTCACGCGACCGGAGTCGAACTGATCGCGCAAGAGGCCGGCGTCTCCAAGCGAACGCTTTACCAACATTTCGCCAGCAAGAACGAGCTCATCGACACCTATTTGCGCAACATCGACGCCCGCGGCGGCTCGCCCACCGAACGCCGCCTCGACGAGGGTGACCTGCCCGCCCGCGAGCGCCTGCTGACCATCTTCGACCTACGCCAATCGGACATCGTGCGCGGCTGCCCTTTTCACAACGCCGCGGTGGAATCGGCCGGATCGCTGGCGACGACGGACGACATCGTGCGAACCCACAAGCGCAACTTCAGTGACCGTC
>NZ_LZLL01000010.1:0-5163 GCF_001669335.1 Mycobacterium sp. 1245852.3
CCCGCAGCGATGCCTGCCGCCGCGAGTGCGTGCCCGGCCACGTCACCGCGTCGGCGCTGGTGCTCGACCACTCCGGCGATCGGGTGCTGCTGACCCTGCATCGCCGCCTGGGCCGGTGGGTGCAGCTGGGTGGTCACTGCGACGACGGCGACGCCGACATCGTCGCCGCGGCGCTGCGCGAGGCCACCGAGGAGTCCGGTATCGACGGGCTGCGGATGCCATCGCGGCTGGCCGCGGTGCACGTGCATCCGGTGGTCTGCTCGCTGGGGATGCCGACCCGCCATCTGGATCTGCAGTTCGTCGCGCACGCGCCGGCGGGGGCGCGGATCGCGATCAGCGACGAGTCCGACGATCTGAGGTGGTGGCCCGTCGACGCCCTACCGGACGGAACGGATTACGCGCTGGCGTATTTGGTCGAGCGGGCCCAGGCCCGCCGAGTGTGAAGTTAGTTTCACGCTGGCCGCCGAGTGTGAAGTTAACTTCACATTCAGCAGATCAAGCCCTAGACGTCGGACGAGTAGCGGATCCCGCCGTCGGGAATCGAGACACCCGGCCACACCCGGGCGCCGCGCAACAGCTCGCAGCGCGCCCCGATGTCGGCGCCGTCGCCGATCACCCCGTCGCGGATCAGCGCCCGGGGACCGATGCGGGCGCCGAAGCCGATGATCGAGCGCTCGATCACGCTGCCCGCCTCGACCTTTACGCCGTCGAAGATCACCGCGCCGTCCAGCCGCACGCCGGGGCCGATCTCGGCGCCGCGCCCGACGACCGTCCCGCCGACCAGCACCGCGCCCGGCGACACCGCCGCGCCGTCGTGCACCAACTGCTCGCCGCGGTGGCCGTGCAGGGCCGGCGAGGGCGCGATGCCGCGCACCAAATCGGCCGAGCCACGGACGAAGTCCTCCGGGGTGCCCATGTCGCGCCAGTAGCTGGCGTCGACGTAGCCGCAGACCTTGACGTCGGGATCCGACAGCAGCGCGGGAAACACCTCGCGTTCCACCGACACCTCACGGCCGCGCGGGATCCGGTCGATCACCGCGCGCGAGAAGACGTAGCAGCCGGCGTTGATCTGGTCGGTCGGCGGATCCTGGGTCTTCTCCAGGAACGCGGTCACCCGGCCCTCCTCGGTGGTCACGCAGCCGAACGCCCGCGGGTCGCCGACGCGGACCAGGTGCAGGGTGACGTCGGATTCCTGCGCGGAGTGGAAGTCGAGCATCTGACCCAGGTCGGCCCCGGAGAGCACGTCGCCGTTGAACACCATCACCGTGTCGTGCCGCAGATGCCCCGCGACGTTGGCGATTCCGCCGCCGGTGCCCAGCGGCCGCTCCTCGGTGACGTACTCGATCTGCAGGCCGAGCTTGGAGCCGTCGCCGAACTCCGCCTCGAACACCGCCGCCTGATACGACGTGCTGAGGATGACGTGCTCGATGCCCGCCGCGGCGACCCGCGACAGCAGATGGGTCAGGAACGGCAATCCGGCGGTGGGCAGCATCGGCTTGGGCGCCGACAACGTCAGCGGCCGCAGCCGGGTGCCCTTGCCCCCGACCAGGATCACCACATCGACTTGCGGACCCCCCACCAGATCAGCCACCTCAGTGTCGCCCTTCTAGGAGTTTCTGCCGCCCGGCCGCGCGCAGCGCGCTGCGCACCATCAGGCGCGACCGCACCGCCAGCGAGGCGCGCAGCGTCCAGCGCAGCGGAGCGCGCAACCAGCCGGAATGCCGGTCGGCGAGAAAGAGATACGTGCTCTTGTGGTGCGCGGCCAGGTGGTTGGCCGGGTCCCCGCCGGTGGAGTGGCCCTTGTGGTGCAGCACCTCGGCCGACGGCACGTAGACGGAAAGCCAGCCGGCCTTGCCCAGCCGGTCGCCCAGGTCGACATCCTCCATGTACATGAAGTAGCGCTCGTCGAACCCGCCGATCTGGCCGAACGCCGACCGGCGCACCAGCAGGCACGAGCCCGACAGCCAGCCCACCGGCCGCTCGCTGGGCTCGAGGCGCTCCTGTCGGTAGGCCGCCGACCACGGATTGGTCTTCCAGAACGGCCCGACGACGGCGTGCATGCCGCCGCGGATCAGGCTGGGCAGGTGGCGCGCCGACGGGTACACCGACCCGTCGGGATCGCGGACCAGCGGCCCCAGCGCGCCGGCGCGCGGCCAGCGCGCCGCGGCGTCGAGCAGCGCGTCGATGCTGCCCGGTCCCCACTGCACGTCGGGGTTGGCGACGATAACCCAGTCGCCGTCGCGGTCCAGCTGCGCGACGGCCCGATTCACCGCGGTCCCGTAGCCGAGGTTGGCGCCGGTGTGGAACAGCCGCACGTTGGGGTAGCGATCGACGGCCGCCTGCGGGGTGCCGTCGGTGGAGCCGTTGTCGGCCAGCAGCACGCACACCTCGCGCTCGGTGGCCAGCGACAGCGAGGCCAGGAAGCGCTCCAGGTGTGGGCCCGGTGAGTAGGTCACCGTCACGACCGGCAGGACGTCAGTCACGCGTAGAGGGTACCGGCCGCTCGGCCGCGCCATCGCCGGCTGCGTTGGTTTCGGCGGCGGCCAGCGCCGCGGCAAGCGCGGGGCGCCAGGGCCGCAGCGGCCGCAGGCCCGCCGCGACGGATTGACCGCTGCCCAGCGCCGAGTAGACCGGCCGGGGGGCCGGCCGGGGAAAGCGGTCGGTGGAGACCGGTCGCACCCGCGCCGGGTCGGCGCCGCATTCCTCGAAGACCGCGCGGGCCTGCTCGAACCGCGAGCAGGCGCCCTCGTTGGCGGCGTGCAGGATCGGGCCCGGCACGCGATCGTCGACGATCTGCAACAGCGCGGCGGCCAGGTCGCCGACGTAGGTCGGCGAGCCGGTCTGGTCGTCGACCACGTCGACCGGGCCGTCGCCGGCGGCCAGGCGGCGCATCACCGCGACGAAGTCCTTGCCGGTGCCGCCGGTGTAGACCCAGGCGGTGCGGACGACGACCGCCTCGGGCAGCGCCGCGAGCACGGCCCGCTCCCCCGCGACCTTGCTGCGGGCGTAAACGCTTTGCGGCGCGGTCTGATCGGTGGGCTCGTACGGCCGGGGCGCGGCACCGCCGAAATCCCCGTTGAACACGTAGTCGGTGGAGACGTGGATCAGCCGGGCGCCTGCCTTCGCGCAGGCCGCGGCGATGTGGCCGGGGCCGGTCTCGTTGACCGCGAACGCGCCGGCCTCGTCGCTCTCGGCGCCGTCGACGTCGGTGTAGGCCGCGCAGTTGATGACGACGTCGCCGCGCTGCACGATCCGTTGCGCGGCGGCGGGATCGGTGATGTCCCACTGTGACGACGTCAGCGCCAGCGCGTCGCGGCCCTGAGTCGCCGCCAACGAGGTCAAATAGCCGCCCAGCTGCCCACCGGCGCCGGCGATCACGATCCTGGCTGACATGGTTTTCAGTTTGGCATGGCCCGAAACGCCGGGACGAAGGCCGGGGCGCGCGGGCGCCGGCTACCCGTGAAGCTCCTGTGTCGCAAGTAATGTAGTGGGATGCCTGTGCAACGTGTGGTTCGTGTGATTGCCACCGCGCTGACGCTCGCGGTCGTCCTCGGCACCGGGATCGCGTGGACCAATGTGCGGTCCTTCGAAGACGGCATCTTTCACATGTCCGCGCCCTCGCTGGGCAAGGGCGGCGACGACGGCGCGATCGACATCCTGCTGGTCGGCCTCGACAGCCGTACCGACGCGCACGGCAACCCGTTGACCCAGGAGGAGCTGGACACGCTCAAGGCCGGCGACGAGGAAGCCACCAACACCGACACGATCATCCTGATCCGCATCCCTAACAACGGGAAGTCGGCCACCGCGATCTCGATCCCGCGCGACTCCTACGTCGCCGCCCCGGGCCTGGGCAAGACCAAGATCAACGGCGTCTACGGCCAGACCCGGGAGGCCAAGCGCGCCGCGCTGGTCAGGGCCGGCGACTCCGCCGCCGACGCGGCCGCCCAGGGCACCGAGGCCGGCCGCGAGGCGCTGATCAAGACCGTCGCCGACCTCACCGGCGTCACCGTCGACCACTACGCCGAGATCGGCCTGCTGGGCTTCTCGCTGATCACCGACGCCCTCGGCGGCGTCGACGTCTGCCTCAAAGAGCCGGTGTTCGAACCGCTTTCGGGCGCCGACTTCCCCGCCGGCCCGCAACGACTCAGCGGCCCCGAAGCGCTCAGCTTCGTGCGTCAGCGCCACGAGCTGCCGCGCGGCGACCTGGACCGGGTGGTGCGCCAGCAGGTGGTGATGGCCTCGCTGGCCCACCGGGTCATCTCCGGGCAGACGCTGTCCAGCCCCAGCACGGTCAAGCGGCTGGAGGCCGCCGTCCAGCGCTCGGTGGTGATCTCCGCCGGTTGGGACGTCATGGATTTCGTGCAGCAGATGCAGAAGCTGGCCGGTGGCAACGTCGCATTCGCCACCATCCCGGTGCTCGACGGCGCCGGCTGGAGCGACGACGGCATGCAGAGCGTGGTGCGCCTGGACCCGCATCAGGTCGCCGACTGGGTCGGCGGCCTGCTGCACGAGCAGGAACAGGGCAAGACCGAGGAGATCGCCTACACCCCGGCCAAGACCACCGCCAGCGTCGTCAATGACACCGACATCAACGGCTTGGCCGCGGCGGTGTCCGACGTGTTGAGCGCCAAGGGTTTTGCACCCGGAACGGTGGGCAACAACGACGGCGGGCACGTCAAGACCAGCCAGGTGCGCGCCGCCAAGAGCGACGACCTGGGAGCCAAGGAGATCTCCAAGGAACTGGGTGGGCTGCCGGTGGTCGCCGACACCTCGCTGGCGCCGGGCGCGGTGCGGGTGGTGCTGGCCAACGACTACAGCGGTCCGGGCTCGGGCCTGTCCGGCGACGCGACGATCATGCCCGCCAAGGTGTCGACCGCCGGTGCGGTGACGACCGACGCAGGAGTTCCGGCGCCATCGCCGATCCTGACCGCCGGCTCCGACAAGCCCGAGTGCATAAACTGACGACCTGTGCCGCAATCGATCACGCTGAGCGGGGCCATCCTCGATCCGCTGCTGCGGGCCGATCCGGTGGGACCGCGCATCACCTACTACGACGACGCCACCGGCGAGCGCATCGAACTGTCCGGCGTGACGCTGGCCAACTGGGCCGCCAAGACGGCCAACCTGCTGCGCGACGAGCTGGGCGCCGGGCCGGCCAGC
>NZ_LZLL01000011.1:0-804 GCF_001669335.1 Mycobacterium sp. 1245852.3
CGCCCAGCACGCCGTCGACCAGCCGGTCGCGCAACGCCCGCAGCCGGGCGCTGTTGGTCTCGAGCCCGTCGACCGAGATCCGGGCCGCCGCCGCCATTCCGACCGCACCGGCGACATCGGCGGTGCCCGAACGGATGTCGCGCTCCTGCCCGCCCCCGTGAGCCAACGGCACGCAGGCCACGTCGCGGCGCAGCAGCAGCGCACCCACGGCCGGCGGGCCGCCGAACTTGTGCGCGGTCACGCTCATCGCCGACAGCCCACTGGCGGCAAAGTCGACCGGTAGCTGCCCCACCGCCTGGACGGCGTCGCTGTGCATCGGCACGCCGAATTCGGCTGCGACGGCGGCGAGTTCGGCCGCCGGCAGCACGGTGCCGACCTCGTTGTTGGCCCACATCACCGAGACCAGCGCGACGTCGTCGTGGCGCGTGAGCACGTCGCGCAGCGCCGCGGCCGACACCGACCCGTCGGGGGCGGTCGGCAGCCAGGTGACCTCGGCGCCCTCGTGCTCGACGAGCCAATTGACCGAGTCCAGCACGGCGTGGTGTTCCACCTCACTGGTGACGATGCGCCGGCGGCGCGGATCGGCTCCTCGTCGGGCCCAGTAGATGCCCTTGACCGCCAGGTTGTCGCTCTCGGTGCCGCCGGCGGTGAAGATGACCTCCGAGGGGCGCGCGCCCAGCCGGTCGGCGATCAGCTCGCGGGACTCCTCGATGCGGCGCCGCGCCGCCCGGCCGCTGGTGTGCAGCGAGGACGCGTTGCCGACCGTGCCGAGCACAGCCGTCATCGCCTCGACGGCGGCGGGGT
>NZ_LZLL01000012.1:0-6930 GCF_001669335.1 Mycobacterium sp. 1245852.3
CGGGCGGCGTGGTCACCTTGTACGGGCAGTTGGCCGGCGCGGCATTCGGCTCGGCGCCGGGTTCGGCGGTGGCGAGCGGCACCCCGAGCGTGACCGGGGCGGCGGTCAGGAAAAGCGCCGCTGCCAGGCATGATGCGGAACGTAACAGGGTCATCGTCTGAGCACAGTAAGCGATCGACCGCCCGAATCCGGGGAGCCGCGCTGTGACTGGTGAGACGGAAGTTACTGAGCCTGGTCGGTCGGGCCGGGTTACGCTGGGCACGCGGTCAGTTCGGAACCCATCGACCGCCCCGAATCCCCGAGGGATGTGCCATTTCAAACGATCGGTTCTGGTCTCGAACGTGGTCTCAGTTGCGGCGCGACGGCGACGGCCCACGATCGTTGGAACAGCTGCTCAAGCGGGTGGAGAAGGGCAGCCAGGTCCGCGGCTCCGACGACGACCGGGTGCTGGAAGAGCTGAAACTGCATCGCGACGCCACCCCCGAGGGCGACCTGCGGTCCGCACTGGCCTGGCTGTGCAACGCTCAGTCGCGGATCACCAGCAGCCCCACCACGGCGCATTCCCGCGAGGTGTTGCTGGCCGCTTACGAGGTCAAGCGGATCCTGGCTACAGCCGGCGGCACTCGTCGCTGAGCACGCCGCGCAGCGCCGCCTCGATGAGGTCGAATTCGGACTGCCCACTGATCAGCGGCGGCGCCAGCTGAATGACCGAATCGCCGCGGTCGTCGGTGCGGCAATACAGCCCCGCCTCGAACAGCGCCGCGGAGACCCGGGCGAGCAGCGGGCGGCGCTCGTCGTCGCTGAAGGTCTGCCTGGTGCCCTGGTCCTTGACCAGTTCCACGCCGTAGAAGAAACCCTCGCCGCGCACGTCGCCGACGATGGGCAGGTCGTAGAGCTTCTCCAGGGTGGCGCGGAACGCGGGCGCGTGGGTTCTGACGTGATCATTGAGGCCCTCGCGCTCGAAGATGTCCAGGTTGGCCAGCCCGACGGCCGCCGAAACCGGGTGCCCGCCAAAGGTATAGCCGTGCGGGAACATGGTGGCGCCGTCGTTGAACGGCTCGAACAGCCGCTCGCTGGCGATCATGGCGCCGATCGGTGAGTAGCCCGACGTCATTCCCTTGGCGCAGGTGATCATGTCGGGCACGTAGCCGAAGTCGCCGATGTCCGACGAGCAGGCGAACATCGACCCGATCCGGCCGAACGCGCAGATCACCTCGTCGGAGACCAGCAGTACGTCGTATTCGTCGCAGATCTGGCGCACCCGCTCGAAATAGCCTGGGGGAGGCGGGATGCTGCCGCCGGCGTTCTGCACCGGCTCCAGGAACACCGCGGCCACGGTGTCGGGGCCCTCGAACTCGATGGCCTCGGCGATCCGGTCGGCGGCCCACCGCCCGAACGCCTTCGGGTCGGTGCGCAGCGTCTCCGGCGCCCGGTAGAGGTTGGTGTTGGGCACCCGGAAGCCACCGGGCGTCACCGGCTCGAACGGGGCCTTGTATTTCGGCAGCCCGGTGATGGCCAGCGCGCCCTGGGTGGTGCCGTGATAGGCGACTGAGCGCGAAATCACCTTGTGCTTACCGGGTTTGCCGGTGAGCTTGAAGTACTGCTTGGCCAGTTTCCACGCGGTCTCGACGGCCTCGGTGCCGCCGGTCGTAAAGAAGACCCGGTTCACATCGCCCGGGGTGTGGCCGGCGAGGCGTTCGGCCAGCTCGATCGCCGGTGCAGTGGCGTAGCCCCACAGTGGGAAGAACGCCAGCGTGCTCGCCTGGCGGGCGGCGACCTCGGCGAGCTCGGCGCGGCCGTGGCCGACCTGGACGGTGAACAGGCCGGACAGGCCGTCGAGGTAGCTCTTGCCGCGGTCGTCGTAGATGGTGACACCCTCGCCGCGCGTGATGATCGGCGGCGTGATGTCCGGGCCGTGCCGGGCGAAGTGCAGCCAGAGGTTGTCAGTCATGTTGTTGGTGAGCGTAACCTCGCGACATGACCGCAGCGCAGCAGGTCAGCGAGTTCGAGTCGCTACGGCCCCATCTCATGGCGGTGGCCTACCGGCTCACCGGCACGGTGGCCGACGCCGAGGACATCGTCCAGGACGCCTGGCTGCGCTGGCACCGGCAGGAGCCCGACAAGGCAGAGATCACCGACTTGCGGGCCTGGCTGACCACGGTGGTGAGCAGGCTCGGCCTGGACAGGCTGCGCTCGGCCGCGCACCGCCGCGAGAGCTACACCGGCAACTGGCTGCCCGAGCCGGTGGTAACCGGGTTCGGCTCCACCGCTTCGGAAGCCGATCCGCTGTCCGCGGTGGTGGCCGGCGAGGACGCGCGGTTCGCCGCGATGGTCGTGCTGGAGCGGTTGTCACCGGATCAGCGGGTCGCCTTCGTGCTGCACGACGGGTTCGCCGTGCCGTTCGCGGAGGTGGCCGAGGTGCTGGGCACCAACGAGGCCGCCGCGCGGCAGCTGGCGTCGCGGGCCCGCAAGGCCGTCTCGGCCGAGCCCGCACCCAAGCCCGATCCGGCGCACGCCGAGGTGGTCGGCAAATTGCTGGCCGCCATGGCCGCAGGGGACCTGGAAGCCGTGGTGGTGCTGCTGCACCCCGACGTGGTCCTGACGGGTGACGCGAATGGCAAGGCGCCCACCGCAATCAACGTCATCCACGGCGCCGACAAGGTGGTCCGGTTCTTCTTCGGCCTGGCCCAGCGCTACGGCCCGGCGATGTTCACCTCGTATCAGCTGGGGCTGGTCAACGGCGAGCTCGGCGGTTACACGCCCGGCTGCCCCGCCAGCGACGGCTACCGCGAGCTGATGCCGCGGATCATGGCCGCGACCGTGCGCGACGGAAAGGTCTGCGCCCTATGGGATATCGCCAATCCCGACAAATTCACCGGCTCCCCGCTGCGGGCTCGTTGAGCTGGTTAGCCCACGGAACCCGGCACGCGTCACCGGAATTGAAGCCCTGCTCGGTGATGCCGAGTGCGGAATTCACCCGGGCCCGCATGTTCTCCAACCCGATCTGATAGGTCAGCTCGAACACACCGGCGTCGCCGAACCGGGCCCGCAGATCGTCGACCTGCTCGTCGGTGACGGTGTGCGGATCGGTGGTCATCGCGGCGGCATAGGCGATGGCGGCGCGCTCGTCGTCGGTGAATGCCGTTGAGGTGGCGTAGTTGTCGATGTCCTTGAGGCGCTGGATGTCCAGGCCGTCCAGGCGCTGCAGCATCGATCCGAAGTCGACGCACCACGAGCAGCCGACCTGGCGCGCGGTCCACAACACGGCCAGCTCGCGCACGCTGGTGGGCAGCGTTTTCGACGCCCGGTCGACCATCGTCTCGTGCAGGGCGCTGGCGATCATCAGCTTGCGATGATGTGCGGCCACGGCGAACGGCTCGGGAACCTGGCCGTAGCGCCGCTTGGCGATCCGGTACATGGCCCGGGTCAGCAACCCGGTGCGCTTGGGGGGCAGGGGCTCGATGCGGGTTTTCTGTGTCATACCGATCAGACGAGGCGGCCACGCGTTGTGTGACAGGTCCGGCGAGGCGCCGGTGGTGAGCAGGTGTTTCCCACGGTGAGGTCCGGGTACCCGGACCTCACCCTCGTCGCGCCAACCGGCGCGGCGGGGTAGCGAGAGGGTGAGGAGATTGAAGATGACCTCTCAAAACGATCAACAGTCCGACGATTCGAGGCTGGAACATTTCGACGATCCCGAGCTGGGCAGCGGTGCGCGCGACACCGGCACGGACACTCCCGAGCCCGGCGGGGCAGATCGTCCGGTGGGCACCGTGGACGAAGACGCGAATCCGCCGATGAGCGATCCGACCGCGTCCGATGTCTACAGCGGCACCGGCGAATTGCCCCCGCAGGACACCGGAAGCGCGATCCCGCCCTACGAGGGACGCCAACAGAGTGCCGCGGGTGACTCGGGAGGCGCGGGCGGCGCCACGAGACCGGAGACGAATCCCGATTACACGTCGGCCAGCCCGTCGGATACCCCGGGCGGGGCGACTCAGTCCCCGGCGGACGAGCAACCCGCTTCACAAATGCCGGAAACCGACCTCGGCGACGACCGCGTCGGGCCGGCGCACGTCGCGGGTACTCGTACCGGGGAGTCGAAGCCCTGATCTGACGACGTGCCGCCGCGAAACGCCTAGCGCGAGAACATGATCGCGCGCTTGACCTCTTGGATCGCCTTGGTGATCTGAATGCCGCGCGGGCAGGCCTCGGTGCAGTTGAACGTGGTGCGGCAGCGCCACACGCCGTCGACCTCGTTGAGGATGTCCAGGCGCTCAGCGGCGGCCTCGTCGCGGCTGTCGAAGATGAACCGGTGCGCGTTGACGATCGCCGCCGGGCCGTAGTAGCTGCCCTCGTGCCAGAAGATCGGGCAGCTGGTGGTGCACGCCGCGCACAGGATGCACTTGGTGGTGTCGTCGTAGCGGGCGCGGTCGGTCGGACTCTGGATGCGTTCGCGGGTCGGGGGATTGCCGGTCGTGATCAGGTACGGCTTCACCGCGCGGTAGGCGTCGAAGAACGGCTCCATGTCGACCACCAGGTCCTTCTCCACCGGCAGCCCACGGATCGGCTCGACAGTGATGGTGAGCTGCTTGCCCGGCTTCTTGGGCAGCAGGTCGCGCATCAGCACCTTGCACGCCAGCCGGTTGACGCCGTTGATCCGCATCGCGTCCGAGCCGCACACGCCGTGCGCGCAGGAACGCCGGAAGGTCAGCGTGCCGTCCAGGTAGCTCTTGATGTAGATCAGCAGGTTGAGCATCCGGTCGCTGGGCAGGCACGGCACCCGAAAGCTCTGCCAGCCACCGGTTTCCGCGTAGGCGTCGGGCTGGTCGGGGTTGAACCGGGCGATCTTGACGGTCACCATCACCGCCCCGTCCGGAATCGCCGGCAGCGGCGGTTCCAGGCTGGTCTCGACCTCGGCTGCCTCTTCGGTTCCGACGCTCTCGGCCATCAGTACTTCCGTTCCTTCGGTTCGTAGCGCGTCTGCACCACCGGCTTGAAGTCCAGCGCGATGTCGCTCAGCAGATCGCTGCCCTGCTTGTAGGCCATGGTGTGGCGCATGAAGTTGACGTCGTCGCGGTTGGGGTAGTCCTCGCGGGCGTGGCCGCCGCGCGACTCCTTGCGATTCAGCGCACCGACCACGGTGACCTCGGCCAGCTCCAGCAAGAAGCCCAGTTCGATGGCCTCCAGCAGGTCGCTGTTGAACCGTTTCCCCTTGTCGTGCACGCTGATTCGGGCGTAGCGCTCCTTCAGCGCGTGGATGTCGGTGAGCGCCTGCTTGAGCGTCTCCTCGGTGCGGAACACCGCGGCGTTGTTGTCCATCGACTGCTGCAACGCGTTGCGGATGTCGGCGACGCGCTCATTGCCGTGCTCGGAGAGGATGTCGCCGACCCAGCCCACTACCATCGCCGCCGGTTCCGGCGGCATGTCCACGAAGTCGTGGCCCCGCGCGTACGACGCCGCGGCGATGCCGGCCCGGCGGCCGAACACGTTGATGTCCAGCAGCGAATTGGTGCCCAGCCGGTTGGCCCCGTGCACCGACACGCACGCGCACTCGCCGGCCGCGTACAGGCCCGGCACCGTAGATGTGTTGTCCCGCAACACCTGTCCGGTCACGGTGGTGGGGATGCCGCCCATCACGTAGTGACAGGTCGGGTAGACGGGAACCAACTCGTGCACCGGGTCCACGCCCAGGTAGGTGCGGGCGAACTCGGTGATGTCGGGCAGCTTGGCCTCCAGCACGTCCTCACCGAGGTGGCGGACGTCGATGTAGACGTAATCCTTGTGTGGGCCAGCGCCGCGACCCTCCAGAACCTCCAAAACCATGGAGCGGGCCACGATGTCGCGCGGCGCCAGGTCAACGATCGTCGGGGCGTAGCGCTCCATGAAGCGCTCACCCTCGCCGTTGAGCAACCGGCCGCCCTCGCCGCGCACCGCCTCGGAGATCAGGATGCCCAGGCCGGCCAGGCCCGTCGGATGGAACTGGTGAAACTCCATGTCCTCCAACGGAAGACCCTTGCGGAAGACGATGCCGATGCCGTCGCCGGTCAGCGTGTGCGCGTTGGAGGTGGTCTTGTACATCCGGCCCGAACCGCCGGTGGCCAGCACGACCGCCTTCGCGTGGAAGACGTGGATGTCGCCGGTGGCCAGCTCGTAGGCCACCACGCCGGTGGCCACCGGACCGCTCGGGGTCTGGGTGAGCACCAGGTCCAGCGCATAGAACTCGTTGAAGAACTGGACGTCGTGGCGCACGCAGTTCTGATACAGCGTCTGCAGGATCATGTGGCCGGTGCGGTCGGCGGCGTAGCAGGCCCGGCGCACCGGGGCCTTGCCGTGGTCGCGGGTGTGCCCGCCGAAGCGGCGCTGGTCGATGCGGCCCTCCGGGGTGCGGTTGAATGGCATCCCCATCTTCTCCAGGTCGAGCACCGCGTCGATGGCTTCCTTGCACATGATCTCCACCGCGTCCTGGTCGGCGAGGTAGTCGCCGCCCTTGACGGTGTCGAAGGTGTGCCATTCCCAGTTGTCCTCTTCGACGTTGGCCAGCGCCGCGCACATGCCGCCCTGCGCCGCCCCGGTGTGGCTGCGGGTGGGGTAGAGCTTGGTCAGCACCGCGGTGCGCACCCGCGGGCCCGCCTCCACCGCGGCCCGCATGCCGGCACCCCCCGCGCCGACGATCACCACGTCGTACCGGTGTTGCTGGATCATCGATCAGCCTCCGATATTCGGGTCGAATGTCAGCAGCACGTAGGTGCCCAGCACCAACGTGAACCCCATCGACAACAACAGCAGGCTGTTGAGCCAGAAGCGGGTGCTGTCCTTGCGGCTGTAGTCGTCGATGATGGTGCGCAGGCCGTTGCCGCCGTGCAGCTGCGCCAGCCACAGCAGCGCCAGGTCCCAGAACTGCCAGAACGGCGACGCCCAGCGCTGCGCTCG
>NZ_LZLL01000013.1:0-3505 GCF_001669335.1 Mycobacterium sp. 1245852.3
ACTGCTGATCGATCTGGCGGACCAGGTTGGCATCGATCTTTTCCAGGCCCGGCCGTAGTGAGGCGTAGGCCTGCTGCGCGCCTTCGACGTTGCCCGAAAAGTCCACCAGGTCAATGTGACTGAAAGCTTCTTCCTCGCCGGTGATCTTGGTGTTCTGGATCTCTTCGATCAGGTCGCTGGCGCCGTTGGCCAGGTCCTCGGGCTTGTACTGCAGGGTCGCGACGATGCCGTTCAATTTACCGACATTGCCCACCATTTCGGTGCTAAGCGCCTTGGTCCCGGGGGTGATCGCGCCGCCCTGCCACAGATCGCGCTCGATGGCGTGGAAGCCCTTCCAGCCAACCTTGGCATCGACCGGTGTCGACTCACGCATGTCGATCAGGTAGTCCAGGCTGCCGGCATTGTCGCCGACGGCGAACCCCGGCAGGACGAAGCCCTCCACGGTGGACTCCGAACGCTCCCAGAACAAGCGGGCTTTGGCGTAGGCCGCCTTCGCGGCCTCGACGTTGCCCGACTGCACGGCGGCATCGAGTGCCTTCACGCCGTCGTTGAGCTGTCCGATCTGGTTGACGATGTAGGTGGCGTAGTCCTTGGTGCCCTGGCCGAGGATGCTCGCCACGGTGCCCGTGGGTGTCGCGGGCGCATTACCGGTGACCGTCAGGGTCTGGTATTCGGTGCTGGCGCCCGGACAGTAGAGCTGGTAGGCGCCCCCGTCCAGCGAAACCGTGAACGACACCGGGTCCAGGCCCGGGGCGAGGTTCTCCTTCTCGCCGACAATCCGCTGGTCCCTGAGCAATTCGACCTCGTTGATGCCGGGCGCATTGGTGTTGGCGACCGTGAAGGTCACCGGCCCGGCGGGCACGCTGGTGGTGTCCAGGGCGCAGCCGTCCTTGCCGCCGTCGTTGGCCATGGTGACCTTCACCGCGTTGGTACCGCCCGGTTTCGGCGGCTGGGCGTGGGTCGCGGTGTCACCCGAGTGGCTGCATGCGGTCGCGGACAACGCCGTCGTCGTGGCGAGAACCATTGCAGTCAACAGGAATTCACGAGACCGGCACGCTGCCAGGGCGATGCGACTCACCTTCAATGGATTTCCTCTCATCGGTCTGCCTGCGGTCCGCGCGCACCGAGGCTATCGCTGACAGCGCGCAAGCTAAGGCAAAACCCGCTATTACCAACGGCAACCAGACATTCCACAGCTGCCGCTCCCCGCGATTGTGGTCGCTCGCGACGATCTCGGCCGCCGTCGAGTGGTCATCGGCAGCGGAGGTGGACCAGTCCGTCGTCAGCCCGCCGAGACTAACGGTCTTGGCCCCGGTCAGCCCACCGCCGGTCAAGATCGCGGTGCGGTTGCTCGTCGCGTGCGCGCTCACCACGCAATCACCCCGCGCGAGCACGGTGTACTCGGTGGTCGTCGACCATTGACCCTGAAACGGCCCCGGAGTGCGGCCGGCCGCGAGACCGACCGGCAGCCGGCCCCCCGTCATGCTCAGCAACTGGTTCAGCGAGACCTCCGGCGCACCGTCGGCCCCGGCCGCCTCGGAAGCCTGCCACACCTGCACGGGCAAGCCGTCCACCGTTTGATCGTCGCCCGGGATCAGCACGATGCTGTGGGCGGTCGAGCTGCCCTGGGGGACGACGGTCAGCTCGCGCCCGTGCGGCCCGGTCGCCATCGACACCACGGCGGTGTGGCCCGCGCGGTCGGTGACGGTGCGCGCCCGCAGGCCCGCGGACGGGCCGGCGGCGGGCGTCGTGATCGCCAGCCCCGCCCCGACGAAGATCAGCGCCGCCGACGTCGCCGCCAGCAGCCGGCTGCGGGTTCGCGGCGCGGCGGCGAGCCGGGCGGGCCACAGGAAGATGACAAGCACCGGCACGGCGTAGAGCAGCCAGCCCACCACCTCGACCAGCCGAGGGTCGGCGGGGATGCCGAACACCCCGGTCGTCACGGCGCCCAGCACCGAGTTGGCGGGTATCCAGCCGGACAGATCGAGCACCTGCTGCTGGCCGATGCTCACCCACCCCGCCTCGTGCGCGGTGCGCAGCGCACCCAGCACCAGCCCGGCGGCGATCAGCACCAGGAACACCCCGGTGACCCGGAAGAACCGGCCGAGGTTGATCCGCAGGCCGCCGTAGTACAGGGCCACCCCGAGCCCGACCGAGGTCGCGATGCCGACCGCGCCGCCCAGCACGGCGAACCACCGGTTGCCGTGTGACGTCTCGGCGGCCGCCAGCAAGAACACCGAGGTCTCGAAGCCCTCCTTGAGGACGGCGAGGAACGCCATGGCCGCCAGCGCGAACGCGCCGCCGCGGTTGACCGCCTGACGGGCCTCGCGCTCGAGTTCCCCCTTGAGCTGCGCGGCGTTGCCGTTCATCCAGATGATCATCGACGTCACGAACACCACCGCGATGGCGTTGATGACGGTCTCCATCATCTCCTGCTGTACCTGCGGCAGGCTGGCGGCGAACAGGTCGAGGCCCACCCCGACGCCGACGCTGAGCAGCACGGCCAGGCCGACGCCGACAAACATCGGGCGGACCGTCTGGCCATTCCGCTTGAGGAACGCACCGACGATGCTCACGATGAGCGACGCCTCTAGGCCTTCGCGAAGACCGATGAGAAACGTGCCGATGAATACGCCGAATACGCCCTGCATACGCCCAATTTCTGTCCCGCCGATCGGGACTTTCGGCTTAGCGTAGCCTAACTAAGCGCTGGCTATTCGCCCTGGTCCGCCGCCCGCGGGGTCAGGAAGCCGGCGCGGTCACGAAGTCGATGAGTTCTTCGACCCGACTGATCAACGCCGGTTCCAGATCGTTCCAGTCGCGCACCCGTGAGCGGATGTGGCGCCAAGCCCTGGCGATGTCCGCCTGATCGCGGTGCGGCAGATCCAGGGCCTCGCATACCCCGTGTTTCCATTCGACATTTCGTGGCACCTTCGGCCAGGCCTCCAGGCCCAGCCGCTGCGGCTTGACGGCCTGCCAGATGTCGACGTAGGGATGGCCGACGACCAGCGTGTCGGCACCACCCGGGCCGCGCCGCACGGCATCGGCGATCCGCGCCTCCTTCGAACCCGTGACGAGGTGGTCGATGAGCACCCCGAGCCGGCGCCCGGGGCCCGGGGCGAACTCGGCGACGATGTCCACCAGGTCGTCGACGCCGCCCAGTTGCTCTACGACGACACCTTCGATCCGCAGGTCCTCGCCCCATACCTGGGCGATCAGCTCGGCGTCGTGCCGACCCTCGACGTAGATCCGGCTGGCACGGGCGACCCGGGCGCGAACACCCGACACGGCGACCGAACCGGATGCGGTCCTGTTCACGGCGGTCGGGGCGGGCCGGCGCGGCGCGGTGAGGATGACGGGACGACCCTCCAGCAAATAGCCTGGGCCCAAAGGAAATCCGCGCACGTGACCGCGTCGGTCTTCCAGGTCCACCCGACCATATTCGACGCGCACCACCGCGCCGACATATCCGGTTTGCACGTCCTCGACCACCAGGCCAAGTTCG
>NZ_LZLL01000014.1:0-9684 GCF_001669335.1 Mycobacterium sp. 1245852.3
CGCGCGCCGGCTGGTCGATGAGCGCCACGACTTCTACGTGCTGGACGAGTTCACCTATCCGCTGAAGTGGGGTTGGGTGGACGTCGACGAGGTGGTGCGGGCGCTGGCGGCGCGACCCGGTCATCAGCACGTGGTCGTCACCGGACGTGACGCACCGCAAAGCCTGATCGACGCGGCCGACCTGGTGACCGAGATGGCGAAGGTCAAGCATCCGATGGACGTAGGACGCAAGGGGCAGAAGGGCATCGAGTGGTGAGTGTTCCCGCGGTGGTCATCGCCGCCCCAGCCTCGGGCAGCGGAAAGACCACGCTGGCAACGGGTTTGATCGGTGCCTTGCGGCAGGCGGGCCACGCGGTGGCGCCGTTCAAGGTGGGCCCGGACTTCATCGATCCCGGCTATCACGGCCTCGCCGCCGGCCGCCCCGGCCGCAACCTCGACCCGGTGCTGGTGGGGGAGGGTCTGATCGGCCCGCTGTACGCCCACGGCGCGCGTGGCGCGGACATCGCCGTGGTCGAAGGGGTGATGGGGCTGTTCGACGGCCGGATCGGGCCCGCTGCAACCACTCCCGCGGCGGGCTCGACGGCCCACGTGGCAGGCCTGCTGGGTGCGCCCGTCGTTCTGGTCGTCGATGCGCGCGGGCAGAGCCAGAGCGTCGCCGCGCTGCTCCATGGCTTTTCCACTTTTGACACCGGTACCCGCGTGGCCGGGGTGATCCTGAACCGGGTCGGATCGGCCCGGCACGAGCAGGTGTTGCGGCAGGCCTGCGAGCACGCCGGCGTCCCGGTGCTGGGCGCCATTCCTCGGGTGGCTGAATTGGAGCTGCCCACAAGGTATTTGGGACTTGTCACCGCGGTGGAGTACGGGCAGCGGGCGCGGCTGGCGGTGGAGGCGATGACCGATTTGGTCGCGCGCCACGTCGACCTGGCGGCGGTCGTTGCCGCCGCCGCAAGCCGGGTCGCGCAGCCGCCCTGGGATCCGGCGGCGGTGGTCGGAGAGACGCCCGCCGGGCGTGCCACTGTCGCGATGGCGGCGGGCAAGGCATTCAGTTTCGGCTACGCAGAACACCGGGAACTGCTGGCCGCCGCCGGCGCCGATGTGGTCGAATTCGACCCGCTCGTCGACGCGTTGCCCGACGGCGCCGATGCGGTGTTGCTGCCCGGCGGTTTTCCCGAACAGTTCACCGCGGAGCTCTCGGCCAACGACGTCGTCCGCCGGCAGATCAAGGAGCTGGCCGCCGCGGGGGCGCCGATACACGCCGAGTGCGCGGGGCTGATCTACCTGGTCTCCGACCTCGACGGCCATCCGATGTGTGATGTGCTGGCCGGGCGGGCGCAATTCACGTCGCAGCTGATCCTGGCGTATCGCGATGCCGTCGCCGTGGCGGATTCGTCGTTGCACGCCGCGGGCCAGCGGGCGGTAGGGCACGAATTTCACCGCACCACAGTCACATTCACCGACGATTATCAGCCGGCCTGGATGTACCGGGTCGACGGAGCCGCCCAGGGGAGCGCCGCCGTGCGTGACGGCGCCGTGCACGCCGGGGTGCACGCGTCTTATCTGCACACCCACCCGGCGGCCGCGCCGGAGGCGGTGGCGCGCTTCGTGGCACACGCTGACTCCCGGCTTCGCCGCGCTAGCGATCGCCACTAGATCGATGGTGGCGACCCGCGGCGCCCGGCTTCGCCGCGCTAGCGATCGCCACTAGATCGATGGTGGCGACCCGCGGCGCCCGGCTCCGCCGCGCTAGCGATCGCCACTAGATCGATGGTGGCGACCCGCGGCGCCAGGCTTCGCCGCGCTAGCGATCGCCACTAGATCGATGGTGGCGACCCGCGGCGCCCGGCTCCGCCGCGCTAGCGATCGCCACTAGGCTTGCCGGGTGACCGAGAGCGCCTACCTTGTTGGGCTGCGGCTGACCGGCAAGAAGGTCGTCGTGGTCGGCGGCGGCACCGTTGCCCAGCGCCGGTTACCCTTGCTCATCTCCAGCGGCGCCGACGTCCACGTCATCTCCCGCAGCGCCACCCGGTCGGTCGAGGCGATGACGGGAATCACACTGGCACTGCGCGAATACCGCGACGGCGACCTCGACGGAGCCTGGTATGCGATCGCGGCCACCGACGACCCGCGCGTGAACGAGGCCGTGGTCGCCGAGGCCGAACGGCGCCGCATCTTCTGCGTTCGCGCCGACGTCGCCGTTGAGGGGACCGCCGTCACCCCAGCATCTTTCGACTACGCGGGGCTGTCGGTCGGCGTGCTGGCCGGTGGCGAGCACCGCCGGTCGGCGGCGATCCGCTCGGCCATCCGCGAGGCGCTGCAGACCGGGCTCATCACGCCCGAGAGCCCAGTGGGCTCCGACGTCGTCAAGGGCGGCGTCGCGCTGGTCGGCGGCGGGCCCGGCGACCCCGAACTCATCACCGTGCGCGGCCGCCGCCTGCTGGCCCAGGCCGACGTCGTGGTCGCCGACCGGCTGGCGCCACCGGAACTGCTCGCGGAACTGCCCCCGCACGTCGAAGTCATCGACGCCGCCAAGATCCCGTATGGGCGGGCGATGGCCCAGGATGCGATCAACGACGTGATGATCGAGCGCGCCCGCGCCGGCAGCTTCGTAGTTCGCCTGAAGGGCGGGGACCCCTTCGTGTTCGCTCGCGGCTACGAAGAGGTGCTGGCGTGCGCCGAGGCCGGGATTTCGGTGACCGTGGTGCCGGGTGTGACGAGCGCCATAGGAGTGCCCGCTTTAGCGGGCGTCCCGGTCACTCATCGGGCGATAAATCACGAGTTCGTGGTGGTCAGCGGGCATCTCCCACCCGGTCATCCCGAATCGTTAGTGAATTGGGATGCGCTGGCCGCAATGTCCGGCACCATTGTTTTGCTGATGGCCGTCGAGCGCATCGAACTTTTCGCCGAGGCGCTCCTCAAAGGCGGCCGACCTGCGGATACTCCGGTGTTGGTCGTTCAGCATGGAACGACCGCAGCTCAACACACTTTGCGGGCTACCCTCGCCGACACGCCCGAAAAGATCCGCGCCGACGGTATCCGACCTCCGGCGATCATCGTGATCGGCGCTGTGGCGGCTTTCGGGCTTTAAACGGTTCTTAAGATTACTGTAAGGTAACCCTTTATGACGGCTCTCAACGATGCAGAGCGCGCGGTGCAGAATCTTGCCTCGGCGCGCCCCGATCGTCCGGCCCCGGTGCGCGCGGCGGAGACCACCGCGAAAGCCCCGGCGGAGACCGCCTCAACGCGCATCAGCAAGTACTATCCGGCGTGGCTGCCCTCGCGGCGCTTCATCGCGGCCGTCATCGCCATCGGCGGCATGCAACTGCTCGCGACCATGGACAGCACCGTCGCCATCGTCGCGCTCCCCAAGATCCAAAACGAGCTGAGCCTGTCCGACGCCGGCCGCAGCTGGGTGATCACCGCCTACGTGCTGACGTTCGGCGGGCTGATGCTGCTCGGCGGTCGTCTCGGCGACACCATCGGGCGCAAGCGAACCTTCATCGTCGGTGTCGCGCTGTTCACCATCTCCTCCGTGCTGTGCGCGGTCGCCTGGGACGAGGCGACCATGGTCATCGCGCGGCTGTCGCAGGGCGTCGGTTCCGCCATCGCCTCACCGACCGGCCTGGCGCTGGTGGCCACCACCTTCCCCAAGGGGCCGGCCCGTAACTTCGCGACCGCGGTGTTCGCCGCGATGACGGCGGTCGGTTCGGTGATGGGCCTGGTCGTCGGCGGGGCGCTTACCGAGGTGTCCTGGCGGCTGGCGTTCCTGGTGAACGTGCCGATCGGCTTGGTGATGATGTACCTGGCCCGCACCGCGCTGCGGGAGACCAACCGCGAGCGGATGAAGCTCGACGCCACCGGGGCCATACTGGCCACCTTGGCCTGCACCGCGGCCGTATTCGCCTTTTCGATGGGGCCGGAAAAGGGCTGGATGTCGATCACCACCATCGGCTCGGGCGTGGTGGCGCTGGGTGCCGCGCTGGCCTTCGTCATCGTGGAGCGCACCGCCGAGAACCCCGTCGTTCCGTTCGGCCTGTTCCGTGATCGCAACCGGCTGGTCACCTTCACCGCGATCTTCCTGGCCGGCGGGCTGATGTTCAGCCTGACCGTGTGCATCGGCCTGTACGTGCAGGACATCCTCGGTTACAGCGCGCTGCGCGCGGGCGTCGGCTTCATCCCGTTCGTCATCGCGATGGGCATCGGCCTCGGCGTCTCCTCGCAGCTGGTGTCCCGGTTCTCCCCGCGGGTGCTGACCATCGGCGGCGGGA
The DNA here is from genome assembly GCF_001669335.1 of Mycobacterium sp. 1245852.3. Lineage (NCBI taxonomy): Bacteria > Bacillati > Actinomycetota > Actinomycetes > Mycobacteriales > Mycobacteriaceae > Mycobacterium > Mycobacterium sp. 1245852.3. The sequence continues at coordinate 4,266 of NZ_LZLL01000014.1, forward strand.
TCCTGCTGTTCTGGGCGATGTTGTTCGGCTGGGCGTTCATGCACCGCGGGGCTGCTTACTTCCCCAACCTGGTGCTGCCCATCGTGGTCGGCGGTATCGGCATCGGCATGGCCGTCGTTCCCCTCACGCTGTCGGCCATCGCCGGTGTGGGCTTCGATCAGATCGGACCGGTATCGGCCGTCACGCTGATGCTGCAGAGCCTGGGTGGGCCGCTGGTGCTGGCCGTCGTCCAGGCGGTGATCACCTCGCGGACGCTGTATATGGGCGGCACCACCGGCCCGGTCAAGTTCATGAACGATGCGCAGTTGGCCGCGCTGGACAACGGCTACACCTACGGGCTGCTCTGGCTGGCCGGGGTGGCCGTCATCGTCGGCGGCGCGGCGCTGTTGATCGGCTACACCCCCGACCAGGTTGCGCACGCGCAAGAGGTCAAGGAAGCGATGGACGCCGGGGAGCTGTAGCTCACCGCAGGCGGGTTCGGAGTCACCGCTAGGCCCAATGGCGGTGACCCACTGCGCCCGGCTTCGCCGCGCTTGTGATCACCGCTAGGCTAGCCCGCTGTGATCACCCGGATGTCCCAATTGTTTTTGCGCACCTTGCGCGACGATCCCGCCGACGCCGAAGTCGCCAGCCACAAGCTGCTGATCCGGGCCGGCTACATCCGGCCCGTCGCGCCCGGCCTGTACAGCTGGTTGCCGCTCGGATTACGGGTGCTGCGCCGCATCGAGCGCATCGTCCGTGACGAGATGAATGCCATTGGCGGACAAGAGATCCTGTTTCCCGCGCTGCTGCCACGCGCGCCGTACGAGACGACGAACCGGTGGACGGAGTACGGCGACTCGGTGTTTCGGCTGCAGGATCGCCGCGGCAATGACTTCCTGCTGGGCCCCACCCACGAAGAGCTGTTCACCCTGACCGTCAAAGGTGAGTACAGCTCCTACAAAGACTTTCCGGTCCTGCTCTATCAGATCCAGAACAAGTATCGCGACGAGGCGCGGCCGCGGGCCGGCATCCTGCGGGTCCGGGAGTTCGTGATGAAGGACTCCTATTCGTTCGACATCGACGACGCCGGACTCAAGGCCGCCTATCACGCGCACCGGGAGGCCTATCAGCGCATCTTCGCGCGCCTTCAGGTGCGCTACGTCATCGTCTCCGCGGTATCGGGGGCCATGGGCGGCAGCGCGTCGGAGGAGTTTCTGGCCGAAAGCGCCGTCGGGGAGGACACCTTCGTGCGGTGCCTGGAATCCGGCTACGCGGCCAACGTCGAGGCCGTCATCACCGCGCGCCCGGAGGCGCAGCCGATCGACGGGCTGCCCGAGGCGGTGGTGCACGACACGGGCGACACCCCGACCATCGCCACGCTGGTGGACTGGGCCAACCGGGCGGACCTGGGCCGCGCCGTCACCGCGGCCGACACGTTGAAGAACGTGCTGCTCAAGGTGCGTCAGCCCGGCGGGGAGTGGGAGCTGCTGGCCATCGGGGTGCCGGGTGACCGCGAGGTCGACGACAAACGGCTGGGCGCGGCGCTGGAACCGGCCGAATACGCGTTGCTCGACGACGCCGACTTCGCCAAGTATCCCTTCCTGGTGAAGGGATACATCGGCCCGAAAGGCTTGCAGGACAACGGTGTTCGCTATCTGGTCGACCCCCGGGTGGTGGACGGCACCAGCTGGATCACCGGGGCCGACGCGCCCGGGCGGCACGTCGTCGGGCTGGTCGCCGGCCGGGACTTCACCGCCGACGGCACCATCGAGGCCGCCGAGGTGCGCGACGGCGACCCCTCACCGGACGGCGCGGGTCCGCTGGTCTCGGCGCGTGGCATCGAGGTGGCGCACATCTTCCAGCTCGGCCGCAAATACACCGACGCCTTCACCGCCGACGTGCTCGGTGAGGACGGCAAGCCGGTCCGGCTGACCATGGGCTCCTACGGGCTCGGGGTGTCACGGATGGTGGCCGTCATCGCCGAGCAGCACCACGACGAACTGGGCCTGCGCTGGCCGTCGGCGGTCGCCCCGTTCGACGTGCATCTGGTGATCGCCAACAAGGACGCGGAGGCGCGTACCGGCGCCACCAACCTGGCCGACGAGCTGGACCGGTTGGGCGTCGAAGTGCTGCTCGACGACCGCCAGGCCTCACCCGGCGTGAAGTTCAAGGACGCCGAACTGCTCGGCGTGCCCTGGATCGTCGTGGTGGGCCGGGGCTGGGCGGACGGCGTGGTGGAGCTGCGCGACCGCTTCGGCGGCGAAACCCGCGAACTGGCCACCGGGCCGTCACTGGCCGCCGACATCGCGGCGGCCTGCTCGCCGAACAGGGGTTAGTCGTTGCCCCCGGGGAAGCTCGTCGTGATGGGCCAGGCGCCTAGCACGCGGCTCCACCGGGCGCCCATGACCGCGCTCTGCACCAGGGCCGTCGCGGCGAACGCGCGGTCGGCGCCGCTCTCGGCGTGCTCGGCGACGACGCGCCACGCCCCCGCGCCGTCGTTCTCCATCCGCGCGGCCAGGCGCGCGGCGTCGGCCGGGCCGCCGACCACCAGCGGCAACTGGTAGCCCGCCGCGGCGACGGGAACGGTCACCTTGCGGGCATTGAGCATCGCGATGACGTCGTCACGGCGCTGGCGGTGCTGCGCGAGGGCCTCTACGACCATGTCGTTCACGCTGGGCGGGGACAGCGCCGAGACGATGCCGTAGCCGTAGATCGTCGAGTGCTCGATGGCCAGCGCGTCGCACAGCGCCGTGTTGTCGGCATCCTTGCCGGAGGTCATATCGACGGCCCCCCGGGCACGAGCGCGACCGTGTACGAGGCAGTGCAGGAGGCGGCGATCGATGCCAGCAACCCGGCCCGATAGCCCGACTCGGTGCCCACCAGGCGGGTTGCGCTGTCGGCCGAGGCCCGCAGCGCGTTGATGACGTCGGACACCGGCGGCGGCGGTGGCGGGCCGGCCGGCTGGGCCTGGCCCGGGTTGGGCGTCTCGCTCGTGGGGGAGGTGGCGAGCTTGCCGGCCGCGCGCGAGATCTCCGCGGACAGCGCGCGGGCATGCGCGGCGCGCTGGCTCGCCACCACGGTCAATGCGGCGGCGACCTGAGGCGGGTTCCCGATGGCCGCTGCGGCGGCACCCGCCAGCGCGCTGTCGTGCCGGGCCTGATCCAGCGGCCCCAGCAATTGCTCGACCGGCGGCGGTTTGGGCGCGGACTCGCCGCAGGCGGACACCACCGCCCCGAGCGCAGCCAAAGCCGCACCACCGGCGAGCACATCTCGCCTGTTGACGAACGGAACTGCGCTAGGCACAAAGACATCCTGCCATCGGCGCGCAGCCGGGCAAGATGCCAGGACGCGATCACGCCGTCAACCGCGATTCCTGGCGTATCGTGGATAGCTGGTTCTCGCAGAGGGCGGCCGCAGACAGCAACGGTCAGCAACGGGCGTTCCTCCGCCGGGACACCGGAAGCCGCCTGCGAAGCCATCGGGGCGCCGACATCCGCCAGATGACCGGACAACTCAAGATGAGGAGCTCGCCGTGACCACCGGGCTACCGTCGCAGACGCAGGTGATCGAGCTACTCGGTGGAGAGTTTGCGCGCGCCGGATTCGAGATCGAAGACGTGGTCATCGACGCCCGGACCCGCCCCCCGCGAATCATGGTGATCGCCGACGGCGACAACGGCCTCGATCTGGACACGGCGGCCACGTTGTCCCGCTCGGCATCGGCACTGCTCGACGGCCTGGACACCATCGGCGACCAGTACGTGCTCGAGGTCTCCTCGCCCGGCGTGGACCGCCCGCTGACCAGCGCGAAGCACTTCCGCCGGGCGCGCGGCCGCAAGGTCGACGTCGTCCTGTCGGACGGATCGACGCTGACCGGCCGGGTCGGCGAGACGGGCGATGACGCGGTCGCACTGGTGGTGCGCGCGGGCCGGGATCTGGCGGTGCGCCAGATCCCCCTCGCCGACATCGTCAAAGCTGTTGTCCAAGTGGAGTTTTCGCCCCCTAACCAAGCGGAGCTGGAACTGGCGACCACGGGTCAGGCCCAAAGGACGGAGGAGCGGCGCCTATGAACATCGACATGGCCGCGCTGCATGCCATCGAGGTGGACCGCGGCATCTCGGTCAACGAGCTGCTCGAGACGATCAAATCGGCGCTGCTCACCGCCTACCGGCACACCGAAGGCCACCAGAACGACGCGCGGATCGAGATCGACCGCAAAACCGGTGTCGTGAAGGTGATGGCCCGGGAGACCGACGAAGACGACAACGTCATCAGCGAATGGGACGACACCCCCGAGGGTTTCGGCCGCATCGCCGCCACCACCGCCCGTCAGGTCATGCTGCAGCGGTTCCGGGACGCCGAAAACGAGCGGACCTACGGCGAGTTCTCCACCCGCGAGGGCGAGATCGTCGCCGGCGTCATCCAGCGCGACAGCCGGGCCAACGCGCGTGGCCTGGTGGTGGTCCGGATGGGCACCGAGACGAAGGCCTCCGAGGGCGTGATCCCGGCGGCCGAGCAGGTCCCCGGGGAAAGCTACGAACACGGCAACCGGGTGCGGTGCTACGTCATCGGGGTGACCCGCGGGGCCCGCGAGCCGCTGATCACGCTGTCGCGGACCCACCCCAACCTGGTCCGCAAGTTGTTCTCGCTGGAGGTCCCCGAGATCGCCGACGAGTCCGTCGAGATCGTGGCGGTGGCGCGGGAGGCCGGCCATCGGTCCAAGATCGCGGTGAAGTCCAACCTGCCCGGCCTGAACGCCAAGGGCGCCTGCATCGGTCCGATGGGGCAGCGGGTCCGCAACGTGATGAGCGAGCTCTCCGGCGAGAAGATCGACATCATCGACTACGACGAGGACCCCGCCCGCTTCGTCGCCAATGCGCTGTCGCCGGCGAAGGTGGTGTCGGTGTCGATCATCGACCAGGCCGCCCGCGCCGCCCGGGTGGTGGTGCCCGACTTCCAGTTGTCCTTGGCCATCGGCAAGGAAGGCCAGAACGCGCGCCTGGCCGCCCGGCTCACCGGGTGGCGCATCGACATCCGCGGCGACTCGCCCGCCGGGGCGGGCGGGCATCCGGAGAGCCAGTCCGAACACGGCGCCACCCACGGAATGGCCCGCGACCGCTAACGGTCCGGCCGGGTCGCGCCGGCGCATGCTCGGGCGGTTCTGAGCTTCGATCCGGTGACGCTAGACTGAGCCGTGATCCAGCGCGAACTTTCGGCTCCCGAAATCACGTCGCACCGTCATGCGGGTGGACCCGTACGGACGTGCGTCGGGTGCCGGAAGCGAGAGCTGGCCGTCGAGTTGCTTCGAGTGGTGGCTGTGCCGAACGGGAACGGCGAATTCGCCGTGATCGTTGACACAGGCAAGAGCCTGCCGGGGCGGGGTGCATGGCTGCATCCCGGGCCGCAGTGCGCGCAACAGGCAATCCGGCGGCGGGCTT
>NZ_LZLL01000015.1:0-19217 GCF_001669335.1 Mycobacterium sp. 1245852.3
TTGAGAACAGCCATGAACACCTTAAGGGGAATCAGCAGCGCCACTTGGCGGTCGTTGCTCGCCCTCGCCGCGGCGGGGGTGCTGACCCTCGCGCTTCAATCCTGCAGCAGCGTAAGGAATCTGAGCGAAGGGGTGCCCAACCCGATGACTCCCGAACAGTCCAGGGCCCAAGTGGTCAATGCGGCGCGAGAGATCGCCACCACGCTGGGACTCAAAGGCGTGTCGGCGCATTTCAGCCGCGACTCCTGTAACGACCAGGCTGTGGCGCCCTTCCGGGGAATCGTCGGCATCGCCTACGACCACGCGCCCACCCTGGAAGCATCCCGAGCCGAGATCGAGCAGATGGTCGCGACCCTGAAACAACACGGCTGGGGCGGGCCGGGAGACTTCCGCACGCATGGCTCCGCGGTCAGCAAACAAGGGGTTACGGCGGTCTTCGATCCTTACTCGCCGGTGCAGAATTCCGGCGGGTCGATCACCATCTACGGCGAATGCAAAGACATGACCACCAAAGCGAACACGCTGCCCGAACCGATACCCCAGGATCAGTTGGCGTAACGCCCGCCGCGCGGCCTTACCCCGACCGCCGTCAGCGCGGCCTCGTCACGCTCCGGCGCTGCGGTGGGCGCCTCGCCCGCGACGCCGCCGTTTTCGATGGCCTGGCTGCGGCCGAGCGCGGTGGTGGCCGCCCCCATGGCCACCACCGCGAGGACGAGGACGAGCGCGCTAGCGCCGCCCACCGCCAAGTGCTCGCCGAGCACCACCACGCCGAGCAGGACGGCGACCACCGGTTCGCCCACCAGCATGATCGGCACCGACGCCTGCAGCGCGCCGGCGTGAAACGCGGAGTTCTGCACTACCGTGACCGTCACCGCGAGCCCGACCAGCACGTACGGGGCCGGGACGGTCAAGAGCGCATGCCAGCCGCCCATCGCGAAGCGGTGGGTGCAGACCTTGGTCACCACGGCGATCATGCCGAGCAGGACCGCCACGGCGACACCCAGCAGTGACGCTCGCATCCGGCCCGCGGCGCGGTGCGCGGCGACGACGCAGGCGATCACCGCGGGGACCGTGATCGCCAGCGCCAGCGTCCACGCCGGTATCGGGGGGCGGCTGTGCCCTTCCCGGGGCTCGCCCACCAGCAGGAAAACCGCCAGCGCCGCCGTCAGCAGCATCGCCCACCCCCACTGGGGCGCGCTGATGCGCTGGTGGCACAGCGCCGCGCTCAGCGGCAGCGCGAACAGCAGCGACGACACCAACAACGGCTGGACCAACAGCAGCGAGCCGTGGGCCAGCGCCACGGCCTGAAACGCGTAGCCGGCAACCGCGGCAAACGTCCCGGCCCACCACAGCGGCTGGCGAACCAGCGTCGTCGCCATCGCCGCGGACATGGCCTCATCACCGGGAACCCGGTGGGTCGCGCGCTGCCGAACGACGATGCCCACCGCAGCCCAGAACGCCGAAAGCAAAGCCGAGAAGATCGCGACCGCGTGCTCGGTTACCCACCCCATGCCCGGTGGGGTACCCCTGACCTCGGGGGGTTAACTCGCCCTTTGCGTGACGGGCCATCCCGCCTACCCTGAGTGGCCGGCGCGGAATTCGTCCCGGCCGGCCGATCGAAAGGAAACATGCTGCGTACCAAGGTGATCACCGTGGTGGCCGTCGCGGCGGCCATCGCATCAGCCGCATTGACACTGCTGCCCTGGGTCGACGTCAGCCGGCTGGGATTGCCCATTCGGTGGAATGGCCTGGGCGTCTACGTCGGCGAGGACAGGCAGGAATACGGCCATCTGCTCGCCGGCATGGTGGACAGCGTGCCGGGATGGGTCGTGTTGATCGCCTCCCTGGCGGCCGGCGCCGCGGTCCTGGCCGCGGCCCGAGTGCGCGTGCTCGGGCTCGTCGCCTGCGGATGCGCGGTCGTCGCGTTCGTCACCGCCGTCGTGTGCCTGGTCTATCCGGCGGTACTGGCCGGCGACGCCAAGAACGAGATGGGCATTTCCCTGGTGCCGGACCGGCAAGTGCTGAACTCCGGCTCGTTGATCGCCGAAGCCGCGGCCACCGGCGTGCTGGTGATCTGCACCGCGCTCGTCGCCTTCGGAGCGAAAAGGGTTGTCCGCGAGCAGGGCTGAAGGTGCAGCCGCGCTTCATTCGACGGCGCGCCGCGCCGGGGCGGCTCAGCGCCCAGTGCGGAAGGGGCGGGAGTTGATCAGCCTTCCTTGGGCCACCAGCGATCCGTGCTGCTTGAGGCGTTGAGTGCGGATGTTGACCTCGTAACTGAGAATTTCCGCGATCTGTCCGAGTTGCTCACTGAGGTACCGGTACAGATCGTCGATGTCCCGGCAGATCGCAATCGCCACAAGGTTTTTGGTCCCACTGATGGCGCCGGCGAAGGCGATGTGGTGGTGCGCCGCGATGCGCTCGCCCACGGATTGGATGTCGCGGGGCGCTACTGTCAGCCACAGCATCGCGCTGAACTGGTGGCCGAGTCGTTCCGGTAACACGTCGACGTCGAAGAGCAGGGCGCCGCCGGCTTCCAGCGCCCCGAGTCGCCGGCCCACTCTGGCCACCGACCAGCCGGCGCGTGCGGCGAGTTTCGGTTGCGACGTCCGGCCGTCCTCGGCGAGCGCCTCGAAGATCGGGCGGTCCTCGGCAGTGGGTGAGCACCGTTGAGCTCCGGGCATCGGACCGGTTCGCTCCGCCAGGATCACTGCGGCCTGCCGGTCGGTGAGAGTGCGGCCGTAACCGGTCCACGGTGCACTGTGGGGCTGCCCGAACGAATGCAGCAGCAGGTCGATGGTGATGTCGGTGACCGAGGTTGTTCGCGGGAGTAGCTTCAGGAGATCCTCCCGGGTGTCACCCACCGGCGCACGGATGACGCAAACCAGGTCGGTCCATCCCGCCAGCACGTTGGCATGAGACACGTCTGGCCGGCGCACCAAGGCGTCGGCCAGCTGCTGGATGCGTTCGGGTGCGGCGCGCATCCGGCACACCCAACTCCCTTCCCCATCGGTCCACCGGTTCTCCAGCCCGACAACGCGCACCACGCCGTCGCGGCGCAGCCGATGGTAGCGACGCGCGACCGTTTGCTCAGTGGCTTCGACGACGGTGGCGATCCGGCGAAACGACACCCGAGGAGCCAGCTGCAGGGCATGCAGAATCTGGGCGTCTAAGTCGTCGAGCACAACGAAAAGTATGCGTCGATGACGGTCTGGGTGAGGACTTCTGCCTATTTTCGCCGCAACGATCGCAAGTTCACCGCCGTCGCTGCGAGCCTGAAGTCCATGAAGTCGACAGGAAACACCATTTTGGTCACCGGTGGCGGCACCGGAATCGGTCGCGGCCTGGCCGAAACCCTGCACCGAGCCGGCAACCAGGTCGTGATCGCCGGACGCCGTCGCGGCGTGCTGCAGGCCGTCGCCGATGCCAACCCGGGCATCGAATACCGCCACTTGGACCTGGCGGAGCCGGACAGCATCAACCGGTTGGCCGCTGAGCTGACCGGCAGCCACCCCGGTCTGAACATCCTGATCAACAACGCGGGGGTGATGCGCTCCGAGGACCTGCTAACCACCTCGGCGGAAATCGCCGAGCAGACGGTCGCGGTCAACCTGCTGGGCCCGATACGGCTCACGGTGGCACTGCTACCCACGCTGCTCTCCCAGCAGCACGCCGCAATTGCCAACATCACCTCCGCTTTAGCGTTCGTCCCCAGAGCGGACGCGCCGAGCTACTCGGCGACTAAAGCGGGCTTGCACGCCTACACCCAGTCGTTGCGCCACCAATTGCGTCACACCCGGGTCCAGGTCATTGAGATCATCCCGCCGCGGGTCCAGACCGACATGCTTGCCGAACGGGGCGATGGCGCGGCCACGATGTCGGTCAACGCCTTTGTCGCCGAGGCATTTTCGCTGTTGCACGGCCGGCCTGACGCTGCAGAGATCGCGGTCGATGCCGCCAAACACGTGCGATTCGCCGCCCGCGGCGGCAACTACGACGACGTCTTTGCGGCAATCAACTCATAAGGAGTGATATCGCCATGCGCATTGGAATCGGACTGCCCAGCCATATCGCGCACGTGCCCGGGCCGTTGACCGCCGAGTGGGCGCGTCGAGCCGAACGGCGCGGTTTCGCGGCACTGGCCGCCATAGACCGGCTGGTCTACGAAAGCCTCGACTCGCTGGTCGCGATGTCTGTAGCCGCGGGCGCGACCACAAACATCGGCCTGACGACCAACGTGCTGCTGGCTCCGCTGTACCCCGCGGTGCTGCTGGCCAAGCAAGTCGCCACCCTTGCCGCCGCATCCGGTGGGCGGCTCACCCTCGGCCTGGGCATCGGCAGCCGACCCGATGACTACACCGCTGTCGGCGTGGACTATCGCCGGCGCGGGCGCATCCTCGACGAGACCGTGTCGGTGGTGCGCGCAACGTGTGACGCCCACACCGTGACGGGTGATAAGCCGCTGACCCCTGCGCCCGTGCGGATTCCGATCCTGTTCGGCGGGCGAGCGGACGCGACGATCAGCCGCGCGGCCGCGATCGGTGACGGCTGGACCGCAGGAGCGTTGCGTGACTACGCCAACCAGTCTGCGCTGGCCGATCGGGTGCGGGTGGCATGGGCGGAGGCGGGCCGCGCGGGACGCCCGTGGCTTGCGGCCAGCGTCAACTTCGCTTTCGGCGATGCCGACGCCATCGCTATGGGTCGCTCCCACCTGCAGCGCTACTACGGCTTCAAGCCTGACTTCGCCGCCCTCAACGTCGCCGACATGCTCAGCTCGGCGGACGAGGCGATCGAGACCGTGCGCGCCTACCGCGACCTAGGTTTCGACGGAGTCATCTTCCATCCGTGTGTCGCCGAGATCGACCAGGTCGACCGCCTAGCCGATGCGGTTCTCTGATGACGTTCACCGAGAGCCGTTGCGGCCACGTTGTCGGTACGGCCGGGCGACACTGACATCTCATCGCGCAGCATCGACATGATCGCGGCCCACGACACCCTGTCACGACTGGGCACACCGGACAGCCGACGCGGTGATCTGTGGTGCAGATGACTTCCTCGTCTGCCGATTCATCGAGCGGTGCAAGACCTGACCGGAGCCAGTTCAAGCTCCCGCGGCAGACGCTGCAGCGCGAATTCGGTCGGCGACCTTTGCCGCGCCGAAGCAGCGGAATTTGGTCACCCGGTCACCGGTGTGTATGGCGACGATTTTGGTGAGAACACCCGGCAGCAGTTCCACGGATTCGACCGAACCGAGGTCGACGACGATGTCCAGTTGTCCCGACTGGATCGAGCGGTTGAGGGCGTTGGCGTGGAACTGAACATCGGTCTCGGTAACGGTGAGCCGGCCGCCGACCCACAGACCACCGTGGCGGCGGCGGTAACGGTCCAGGACCCGTCTATTGATCGACGTCGTCGTTACCGTGACGTCGACATCGGCGATCAGCGCGTTGGCCACGCGGGAAATGATCACCGTCACCGATTGCCCGCCCATCTAATCGACTGAACCCTCGATGCTTGATTATCCGCAAGCTGTTGCGTCACAAACTGTCTGCCTGCGCCGACTGCCCGACGTCACCAAGCAGAGCCAGGGATCTGTCCGCCTAGGCGGGGTGCAGGCTCACGGGAATGCCGGAGTAGCGCACCATGCCGGTCACCACGTCGATATCGTCCTTGTTGGTCAGGCGGTTGACGTTGGCGCCGTGGTGGCCGTGCGGGATCGACACCGCTCCGCGCCGGATGGGGTCGTCGACCTTCGCGATGCCGGTCAGTTCTCCGCTCGTGCTGCGGACGGTCACCCTCTGGCCGGTTATGACCCCGGCCGCTGCGCCGTCGTCGGGATGGATGAGGATCTCGGGCGCCTCACCGAGAAAGTCCAGCTGCCCGTTGAGCTTTCGGCGCTGCCGGCGCGGCACCATCACCAGGAGTGCGGGCGGTTCCAGCGCGGCGAGCTGGTCGACCAGCAGCGGCGGCGCCAGCCGCCAGCCCCCCATCCGCGCGACATGTTCGTCGACCCAGGCCGCCGGTAACTCGCGCGGAGCCTCGGCCCAACCCGCCGCCGCTACCTCGTCGAAACCCGTTCGCGCGCCTGCCAATAGGACGGCCAGCACGTCGTCGTCGGTGCTGGTGTCGGGGTTCCCGAGATTGCCGAGGTCATAGCCGAGCCGCCGGCCGAGCTCGGCGAACACCCACCACATCGAGCGCCGCTCGCCGACCGGGGCCACGACGGCCGGGCTGTACTGCACCGACACATGCGAACTCAGGATGTCGTGGATGGTGATGTCGGGCCGCTCCAGCGGATCCTTGGTGGGCAGGACGTGGGTGGCCAGTTCGGTGGTCTCGTTGTTGATGATCTCGGTGGTGGCGAACACCTCGAGGTTCTGCAGGGCCGGAATCAGCTTGCCCGTCTCGGGGAACGAGGTGACCAGACTGCCGCCGACGTTGATCAGCGCGCGGATGTTGCCGGCGGCGATTTCGTCGGGCAACACCGCGCACGGCCACTCGTTGATGAAGGCCTGCGCCTCGGGGCGGCTGCGCGGACCGGGACCGAAGACACCCTCGATCGGCGTGACGGGCAGGAACTCGCCGAAAGTCTCCAGCTGGTAAGCGAATCCGGGATGAAACCACGTCCCGCCGGGCCGGTTCATCGCACCGGTGAGGATCATCAGCACCCACGCGAGCCACTGCGTGACGTTGGCGCGTTCGGCCGTCATGGTGACACCGGTGCCGGTTTCCACCGCGACGCACTCGGCGGCGCGCACCGCCTCGCACAGCCGGAGCAGGTCGGCTTCCGCGACATCGGCCAGCGCTGCGGTGTGCTTGAGGGTGAACGGCGCCACCGCGGCGGACAGCGCGTCGATGCCCTGCACCGGTACATCGGATTTCATTCCGTCGCACAGGATTTCGCGTACCAGATAGGCCAGCACCGCGTGGTCGGTGCTGGGCCGCGGCGCCAGATGGGCGGTGGCCAGCCGGGCGGTCTCGGTGCGGCGCGGGTCGATCACCCACACCTGACCGCGCCGGGCGATTTCGCGCACCGTGCCGGTCGGGTTGGGCATCGAGATCGCATGGCCGTGCGACACAACGGGATTGACGCCAACCAGCAAAAGGAAGTCGGCGTTGTCCAGGTCGGTGCGGCCGGACAGCCCCATGAACCCGCCGACCAGATCCGAGACCAGCGGCTTGGCGGTGCCGTCGATGGTCAGCGGGCTGAACTTGGCCGGCGTGCCGATCGCGGCGTGCAGGGCCTCGGCCATCCGGAAGCCGGCGCTTTCCATGGTGGAGAAGTAGAACGCGACCGACGCCGGTCCGTGCCGATCGATGATCTCCTTCAGCCGGGTGCCCAGGTCGTCCAGGCAGGCGTCCCAGGTGGCGTCCTGCAACCGCCCGTCCACCCGCATCCGCGGACGCTCGAGCCGATCGGGGTGGTGGTGCAGCTGCGGCAGCGCGCGGCCCTTCGGGCAGGTGTAGCCGTGCGAGAAGGGATGGTCCTGATCGCCGCGGACGCGGACCACCTCGTCGCCGTCGACGTCGACGAGGATGCCGCAGACCGAGGTGCAGACGCGGCAGAAGCTACGCACCGTTTGCATACCTGGGTAACGTACTCTCGCTTTTCGAGAAGGCCTATCGCATTTTCGAGAATGGTTGTGCGTTTTCGGTCAATGGCGCTCTCCGGGATAACGCCCGCGGTTAGGCGACCCTTAGTTATCATCGCCGGGTGACCGAGACAACCACGCAACCGGTGGCCGACGGATTCGGCGACCGGCCGCCGGTATCGCTGCGAACCCGTGGCCGGTGGCTACGGTGGGGACTGCTCTCGGTGTGGGGGCCCGGCCTGGTGGTGATGCTCGCCGACACCGACGCGGGCTCGCTCATCACCGCGTCGCAGTCCGGGGCCCAGTGGGGCTACCGGATGGTGCTGCCGCAGCTGATCCTGATGCCGGTCCTCTACGTCGTGCAGGAGATGACCGTGCGGCTCGGCATCGTCACCGGACGCGGCCACGGCTCGCTGATCCGGGAGCGGTTCGGCCGCGGCTGGGCGTGGCTGTCGGCCTTCACGCTGTTCGCCTCCGCGATCGGGGCGCTGCTGACCGAGTTCGCCGGCGTCGCCGGGGTCGGGGAACTGTTCGGCGTCTCGCGCTGGGTGAGCATTCCGGTCGCCACCGCCGCCCTGCTGGGGCTGGCGCTGACCGGCAGTTACCGGCGCGTCGAACGCATCGGCCTCGTCGTCGGCGCGGCCGAGCTGGCGTTTCTGGTGGCCATGGTGATGGCCCGGCCCGATCCGAGGGCGCTGGTGGACGGTCTGTCGTCGATGCCGCTGGGCAACTCGTCGTACCTGCTGTTGGTCGCGGCCAACGTCGGCGCGGTCATCATGCCGTGGATGATCTTCTACCAGCAGGGCGCGGTTGTCGATAAGCGCTTGTCGGAGAGCACGATTCGACAGGCTCGCTACGACACCGCGTTCGGCGCGGTGCTGACCCAGCTGATCATGATCGCGGTGGTGATCACGATGGCTTCCACTATTGGGACCATCGGAAAACACGGCGGCGGGGCGGAGCTGGAAACCGTCGGCCAGATCGCCCAATCGCTGACGCCCTATCTGGGCCACGTCGGCGGGACGGTGCTGTTCGGCCTGGGCATGCTGGGCGCGGCGCTGGTGGCCGCCATCGTGGCCTCGCTGGCCGGGGCCTGGGGGCTCGCGGAGGTGTTCGGCTGGAAGCACACGCTCAACGAGCGGCCCAACCGTGCGACCGCCAAGTTCTACGTCACCTACGCGCTCGCCCACATCGTGGGCGCGGTGCTGGTGTTGGCCAGTGTCGACCTGGTCAACCTGGCGGTCGACGTCGAGGTCATGAACGCGCTGCTGCTGCCGATCGTGCTGGGCCTGCTGCTGGCGCTGGAGGCCAGGGCGTTGCCCGAGCAGTGGCGCGTGCGGGGGCTGCACAAATACGTCACCCGCGCACTGTGTTTCGTGACCATCGGCTTCGGTCTGTACATGGTGCCGCAGGCCCTCGGCCTGTTCTAGTGCGCGACCGAACGTCAGAACCAGGGCCCGGGGTAGTGGCCGTCCTGGTCTTGCACCATGACGATTTCCTTGCACTCGCCGTTGGCGCCCGGCGCCGTCTCACCGCGGCACACCAGCGTCCATCCGGAGATCCGCTCGAACGGGCGTAGCGCCCAGTTGGGTGCGACGGGATCGGTTGCGGGCAAGGCGATCACGGAATTCGTCCCGCCGGTGCCGGTGATGTAGAGGTGGTCTTCGAAGAACGCCAGCTTGGAGACCGACAGCTTCTTGGCGTCGTCGCGGCTCTTTTGGAAGTCCCATTGTTGGGTGCGCAGATTCCAGACGCCGAAGCCGAATTGCGAAGTGTCCGAACCATGGCCGTCGACGAACAGTTTCCCGTCGGACAGCGCCGCGCTCAGCCCACCGCCGGAAATCCGGTCCGAATCACCGATCTTGATGATGGACTTGGCGTTGAGGTCGTAGAACATCGTCGACAGCACCGGGGGGTTATACGAATCCCAGTGCGTGAGCTTCACCAGTTTGTTCGGGCCGTCGGTCAATTCGGCGTCGACGGACTGCACGTCGTTGTCCTGAAAGATCGCCTCCCCGCTGGGCCGGCGCAACTCGGCGCCGGATGTCTTGCCGGGTTCGGTGTTGCGCTGGAACGCGAGCACGTCCTGCCAGACCCGGCCGGGCTGCGGATCGGTCCAGATCGTCGACAGGTCACCGCCGGACAGCACGACGGTGCGCGGCGGCGACGCGGCGCCGTGGCCGTCGGTGAAGGCGTTCAGCCACGCCACGCCGGAGGCGGTCGATCCCAGTCCCCAGTCCTTGGGTGCGGTCGGCTTCAGGTCGGCCGACGGCGGCTGCAGCTCCTTGGTGGCGACCTGCTGGCCCGATTTGGAGTCGTAGACGTACGCGGTGGTTTTGGTGGCTGCGGGCGCGGGTGGCTGCGCCGGCCCGGTGGTGGCGACGAGATAGACGACCTTCATGTCGTCGGCCGTGCCGGTCAGCGCGCACATGCCGCCGATGAGGCTCTCCCCGGCCGGCACGGTGGGGATGGCGGGCGCGACGTATTGCCCGGTCTTCGGGTCGAAGATTTTCGGCCGGATATCCTCGAGCCCCGATTTGCCGGCCGAGAATTTCTCCGGGCAGCCGAAATAGGCCGTGCCGCCGTAACTTTTCCAGTCCTTTTCCAGCGGCCCGGTGATCGGTGCGGGCGGGGCCGCCGCGCTGGTGCTGGTCTTGGAGACGGATGTGGAGGTGGTGGCGGTGAGCGGGGGCGGCGCCGCGGTTTCCGAACAGGAGGCCAACGCCAGGCAGGCCGCCGACGCGACCGCGGCGCGCCGGTAGCGCGACCGGCGCCGCCACCGGGCACGCGCCCAGGCTGCACGCATCGAAAACCCCCATTACGTTCGTGTAACCAAGCAGCGTAAAGCCGCCCCGATGCGGCCGCGACTCGGGCGTATGGCGCGCTTTGTCACAACCTGCGCCCGGCGGAAGGGGCCGATGGTTACCGGTCGAACTCGATGGGCAGGCTCTTGGGACCGCTCAGGCTCACCATCGGCTTCCACGGTGCCGGTCCGGCGATGCGCGGGTGGCGCAGCCCGTTCGCCAGGACGTTCAGCGCTTCGGCGATCTCGCGCCTGGCCAGGTTCGCGCCCAGGCAGTAGTGCACCCCGCCGCCGAACGTCAGGATGGGCGGCGGCGCCGCGCGGGTGATGTCGACCCGGTCGGGGTCGTCGTACACCACCGGATCACGGTTGGCGGCAAAGGTATTCACCAGTACGGCGGTGCCGGCGGGAAACGAGTAGCCGTCGAGCTCGGCGTCCTCGACCACCAGCCGCAGCGTGCCGCAGGCGATCGGCGAGTGCCGCATGGTCTCCTCGACGGCACGCATCGCCAGCTCGGGACGCTGCTGCAGCAGCTCCCACTGGTCAGGATGTTCACACAGGACCTGCACCGAGGCAGCCACCTGGTTGCGGGTGGTGTCCGTCCCCGCCAGCAGCAGTCCGCCCGCCAACATGCGCAGCTCGGCGGCGTCGAGGCGGTCGCCCTCGTCCTCGGCGCGGATCAGGTCGGAGAGCAGGTCATCGGTCAAGCTGTGCCGCCGCCGGGCGACCATCTCGTCGACGTAGTCGTCGAGCTGGCGCCACGCGCGCACCACGACCGGCTCGACCGCGCGCAGGTCGACGGTGAAGCTGAAGGCCTTGAACACGTCGTCGGCCCACAACGAAAACTGTTCCCAGTCCTCGCGGGGCGCGCCGAGCAGCGCGCAGATGATCGGAACGGGGTACGGGCGGGCGATATCGGTGACGACGTCGCAGCGGCCCGCGGTCGCCACCCGGGCGACCAGCTCGTTGAGCACCCCCACCATGGTGTCGTGCAGGCGCGCGACCGTGCGCGGGGTGAAGGCCTTGGAGCACAGGCTGCGCAGCCGATGGTGCGCGTCACCCTCGAGGCACAGCAGGCTGTTGGCCACCTTGTCCCACAGCGGCCCCGAGTCGATGCCCTGGGCGAGCAGGTTGATGCCGGGCGGGATCTGGAATCGGGGATCGCGAAGCACGGAACGGACCAGGTGATAGGAGAGCACCTCGGGCCCGTGCGGTCCCAGCGCGACGGGGGCCCGCCGCTGCGCCTCGCGCAGTCGCGGGTAGACCTGGGCGGGCGTTTCCTCGGGGTCGTAGGACAGCGTCGGCAGGTCGGCCTCGAAAACGCTTGGGGGAGCGGCACCGACGGTCATGACGGTCTCCTTGGTTCCGCACAACGTGCGGACGACTTTCGAATAATGTATGGCCGGCGCCCAGGGGTGTCAACGATATCGGCGCACTGATGGACGAAGCGCCATACATCCAACGGGAAATGCATGGCGGCATCGCGCGGGTCGCGATCCTCAATCCTGCGCGCGCAGCCGCACCATCCGCGTCGTCGAGGTCTCGTCCAGCTCGACGACGTCGGACCGCGACCGCAGGAAATCGCTGAACGAGCGGAATCCCAGGGATCTTTCGCTGAACGACGGGTCCATCCGCTTCATCTGGGCCTTCACCGCGGAGTTGTGCAGCCACTCGACGTCGTCTTTCTCCAGGCCGATCCGCAGCGCGCGGGTGAGCAGCGCGGTCGCGGCGGCCTGCGGGTCGGGCTGCTCCTCGGGCTCGTCGGCTTCCTCGGGCTGGGCCGACTTGCCGCGGCCGGCCGCTTTCTTCGGCTTGGCCGATCCCGCGTCGGCGGGCACCGGAACGCCGGGCAGCGCGTCGTAGATGACGAACTCGTCGCAGGCCGCCGCCAGCGCCCGGCTCGACGCGCCGGCCACCCCGATGCCCACCACGTACCGGCCCAGCCTCTTGCAGCGCTGGGCCAACGGAATGTAGTCGGAGTCACCGGCCACGATCACCACGTGGGTCAGGTCGGGCAGCCGGAACATGTCCTCGACTGCGTCGACCGCCAACCGGATGTCGGCGCCGTTCTTGCCGTACGCCGCCGCCGGGAACAGCTGCACCAGGTCGACCGCGCGGCCCACCAACTGTCCGCGGTACCCGGCGTTGATATCCGCCGACCAGTCCGCGTAGGCCCGGGTGAGCACCAGGGTCCCGAAGGACGACGCGAAGTCGAGGATCGCGCCGACGTCCACGGTCGCCCGGTCCAGCCGCTCAGATTGCTGCTCGAGGCCCTTGGCCTTGTCCCGCTGAAACGAGTTCCGACCGTGAATCTGGTCATATCGGGAGATCACGATGTTGTCGAAGTCGAGGTAGACGGCCACGCGGGTCGCAACCGGTTCGGTCATGCACTAGATCATCGCTGTAGGCAGCCCAAAGCGGGTACCCAGGGCGGATGAGTGAGGTGAAGGTTCTCGACCTGCACGGCGATCGCATCGCGTACCGCGACGAGGGTGACGGCGAGGTGTTGCTGCTCATCCACGGCATGGCGGGCAGCGCGGAGACTTGGCGGTCGGTGATACCGCCGTTGTCGAAGAAGTTCCGGGTCATCGCCCCGGACCTGCTCGGCCACGGCGAGTCGGCGAAGCCCCGCACGGACTATTCGCTGGGCGCATTCGCGGTCTGGCTGCGGGATTTCCTGGACGAGCTCGGCGTCAGCCAGGCGACCCTCGTCGGTCACTCCCTCGGTGGCGGGGTGGCGATGCAGTTCGTCTATCAGCACCCCGACTACGCCAAGGGGTTGATCCTGATCAGCAGCGGCGGCCTGGGCCCGGACGTGGGATGGGTGCTGCGGCTGCTCTCTGCACCCGGGGCGGAGCTGGTCTTGCCGATCATCGCGCCGCCACCCGTCCTGTCCGTCGGCAACAAGCTGCGGTCCTGGCTGCGCAGCGCCGGCATCCAGTCGCCGCGCGGTGCCGAGCTGTGGAGCGCCTACTCGTCGCTGTCGGATGGCGAGACGCGACAATCGTTCCTCAAGACGCTGCGATCGGTCGTCGACTACCGCGGACAGGCCGTCAGCGCGCTCAACCGGCTGCGGCTGCGCGAGGAGTTACCGGTCATGGCCATCTGGGGGGAGCGCGACGGCATCATTCCCGTCGCGCATGCCTACGCCGCGCACGAAGCGCGCACCGACGCGCGGCTCGAGGTGCTGCCCGACGTGGGCCACTTCGCGCAGGTGGAGGTGCCCAATCGGGTGGTCGAGCTGATCGAGGACTTCATCGCCGCGGGGGAGCGCCGGGAAACCGAGCGAGAGCAGCCTTTCCAGCCCAGCTAGCGCCCCGCCGGGCAGGTCCCGCGGTAGTCGACCTGCCAGTGCTTGATCCCGTTGATGAAGGACGACCGCAACCGTTCGGGATCGCCGGCCGGCCTCAGATCGGGCATCTGGTCGGCGATCGCGTTGAACATCAGATCGATCGTCATGCGCGCCAGGTTGGCGCCGATGCAGTAATGCGCTCCGGTGCCGCCGAACCCGACGTGCGGGTTGGGGCTGCGCATGATGTCGAAGGTGAACGGCTCGTCGAAGACCTCGTCGTCGAAGTTCGCCGACCGGTAGAACAGCACCACCCGCTGGCCCTGCTTGATGGCCACGCCGCCGAGTTCGGTGTCCGTCATCGCGGTGCGCTGGAACGCTGTGATCGGGGTAGCCCAGCGGATGATCTCGTCGGCCGCGGTCTGCGGCCGCTGTGCCTTGAACAACTCCCACTGGTCCGGGTGGTCGGTGAAGGCCATCATCCCCTGGGTGATCGAGTTGCGGGTCGTCTCGTTGCCGGCCACGGCCAGGGTGACCACGAACATGCCGAACTCGGCCTCGGAGAGTCGCTGCTCCTCGGAATCGGCCTCGATCAGCGTGGTGACGATGTCGCGATCCTTCGGGCCGGGTTCCTCGGCCTTGCGCGCCGCCAATTGCATGGCGTACCACATCAATTCACCCGCCGACGTCAGCGCGTCATTGCCGGCGAACTCCGGGTCGTCGCTGCCGATCATGTTGTTGGTCCAGTCGAACAGCTTGTCGTAGTCCTCCGTCGGCACACCGAGCAGTCCCGAAATGGCCTGCAGCGGCAGCTCGCACGCCACCTGCCGGACGAAATCGCCCGAGCCGTGCGCGGCGGCGTCGGCGGTGATGCGTCGCGCGCGTTCGGTGAGTTCGGCGCGCAGCCGCTCGACCGCCCGAGGCGTGAAGCCCCGCGAGACGATCTTGCGCAACCGGCTGTGCTCGGGGTCGTCCATCATGATCATCGACGCCCGCCCCGCCTCGATCTGCCCCTGCGCCAAGTCTTCCCGGTAGCGCGGCACGATCGACTTGGTGGCCGACGAGAAGACATCGCTGCGCAGCGACACCTCGCGCACGTCGCGGTGCTTGGTCACCACCCAGTAACCGCCGTCGCCGAAGCCCCCTTGATCCAGCGGCTGCTCGTTCCACCAGATGGGTTGCGTGGCACGCAGTTCGGCGAACTCCTGCACCGGAAGCCGACGGGCGTAGATGTCGGGGTCGGTGAAATCGAAGCCCGGCGGAAGGTTCGGTGTCGCCATCGGATTTCTCCTCGACTGCTGCCCTGGCGGTGGCGGTTAGCACGATGCTAGCCGCGTGCGTGCGGATCGCCTAGCAAATCTGCGAGGCACCGGATCAGCGCGATGCGGGACTGGTGGTCTTGACGCTCTCGCGCCCACCGAGATTGGTGGCCGCGGTGATGATGGCGCGCTCGATCTGGCGCAGGGCGTGCACGGCGGTGAGGAACCGCCGGGTGTCGGGGCTCATGGCATCGCGGCCGTCGCCGTCCTGTTGCCGGGCCACCGTCTCGGCGGCGTCGAGTTCGTCGGCCGCCGAGATCAGCGTCGGTGCGTGGCCCCCTTCGATGGCTTCCTGCAACGCTTCGATGTTGCGCCGCGTCTGGTCCGCGGCCGCCGAAAACGCTTGCGCCAGTTCCGAGGCCAGCGAGGGTGACCCGACCGGATCGCGATACTGCTCGGCGCTGCGCGCCAGGCTTCGACCGTACCGGTCGCAGGCGGTGAAGATGCGCAGCGCGCGGCGGATGCTGCGCCGGCCGGCCAGCCCGGCGACCCCGGCCAGCAACGGCTTGGCGGTGACCCGGAACTGCTGTAGATCGCGACCGACCTGACGCGCCTGCTCCGAGGGGCTGGCGCTGTCCGCCTCGCCGAACATCGTCGCGGCCGACACCTCGATCAGGGCGGACAGGCTCGTCAAGAAGGCCCGGGTGTCGATGCGGATCGCGGTTCTGGTGTTGGTCGGCAGCACCAGGACCGCCACCGTCGCCCCGATGACGGCACCGATCGCCGTCTCTTCGATGCGCAGCATCAGCACGCCGAACGAGAACTGGCCGAGCAGGCCGTACAGCAGCGCCAGCATCGTGGTGATCCAGAACGTCATCAAGCTGTAGGTGACCGTCATGAAATAGAAGGCGCAGAACAGGCACACGAAGATGCCGGCCAGCGCGGCGGTCTTGTGGCCGGTCAGCAACGTGGCCACCAGCACGCCGCAGGGCACGCCGAGCAGCGTGCCGAGCAGCCGTTGCCAGCCCTTGGTCAAGGTTTCGCCCCAGGAGTTGGTGCCGGCGAAGATGACGAACGCGGCGATCACCGCCCAATACCAGCGCGCGGGCGACACCAGCTCGCCGACGACGATGGCCAACGATGCGGCGACCGACACCTGGATGGCCTGCCGGGTGGTCGGCGGCAGCCAGGTGGACGGCTCTTCCTCGGTGGCCTCGTCGGGTTCGTCACCCTCGGGCGCCGCCGGGGAGGTGGCGGCGTCGTCGAGGGGGCGGCCGGTGGTGGCCCGGTCGACGATCGCCCGCACATCGGAAGTCGCTGTGGCGGCGTTGATTATCGCCAGGGCCAGGCGCCGCACGGCAGTGGCGCCCGAGTCATCGCCGGCTGGGTCCGAGGCGGGGCCGCGCTGCTCGTCCAGCAGTCGCTGCGCGCGGTCGGCGGCCCGGCGCAGCCCGTCGGGTTCGGGGAGCCGGATCGCTCGCGCCAGCTCGGTCAGCGCAGCGACGAGCGCGGCCCGGGTGGGTGCGGGGATGGCGTCCGGGGCCTCGCAGGCAAGGACGGCGGCCCGTCGACCGGCGGTGGCCACCCATTCGATGGCCAGCTCGGCATCCAGCAGCCAGGGGGCCAGTTGCTCTGCGGTGACGCCGGGCCACAGGGTGGCGGGGTCGGCCTTGTCTTCGATCTGGCTCTGCACCAACAGGGCGGTCTCGTTGAGCCGGATGGTGCGGGCCCGCATGCGGCGGCGCCGCCGCTCATCGAGGCGGCCGGTTCGCACCGCTTCGGCGGTGGTGTCGATGACGATCGCCATCCGGGCGCGCAGGGCCCGAACGGTGTCGCGCAACACCCGCTCCGGTCGATCGGGCATCACGTAGGTGCTCATCACGAACGTGCACACGGTGCCCACCGCGACCGCCCCGATCATCCAGGGCAGCTCGGCGAGGCGGGCGTGCAGATACAGCGTGAAGAAGTAGGACATGAACGCGACCATGCCCAGCGCCCTGCCCCGCGCCCCGAAGCGGCGGATGTACGCCGCGGTGAAGACCACGACCACGAACACGACGTCACTGGCCACCAGGTGCGGGGCCAGCACCGCGGCGGCGGTGATGGACACCGCGGCCGGCAACGGCAACAGCGCCATGGTGATTCGCTGCTGGCGCGGGTCGGGTTCGTTGACGGAGCGTGACGCGACCATGGTGATGACGACGCCCAGCAGGGCGACGGTCAGCGGTTGTCCCGTCGCCTTGGTCAGGATGAAGAGCGCCAGCAGGGAGAGGCCGAGCGCGGCCGTCGTCCGGGTCGCCATGCGCAACCGAAGCAAGCCAGGATCGGAGCCGATCACCCAATTGCGGGCGCGTTCGTAAAGAACAGTTATTCCGATGACCCCTCTCGTGCGCTTACCCCCCATGGTTACCCGAACCGCGCCGCGGCGACCAAAGTAGTCTTCGACATCGTGACCGAGCCGACGCGCGCGCAGCTGGCTGACGGTCGTGAGCTGCTGTTCTTCGCGCTGCCGGGGCATCACCCGGCGCCGGTCGAAGATCGCCGGCCGCTGCCGGCGCGTGCCGCTGAGCCCTCCGCGCAGTCGCAGCTGCGGTTCGACCGATCCACCGGGCAGTGGGTGATCATCGCGGCGCTGCGCCAGGACCGCACCTACAAGCCGCCACCCGAGGCGTGCCCGCTGTGCCCGGGCCCGACCGGGCTGACCAGTGAGGTGCCCGCGCCCGATTACGACGTCGTCGTCTTCGAGAACCGCTTCCCCAGCCTGTCCGGCGCGCTGCCGTCGTCGCCGGTATCGCCGCCCGTGCCCGCCGACGACGGCTTTGCGACCGCGCCCGGGCACGGCCGCTGCGAAGTGATCTGCTTTTCGGCCGACCACACCGGATCCGTCGCCCAGCTCGAGCCGGCGCACGCACGGCTGGTCGTCGAGGCGTGGCGGCACCGCACCGCCGACCTGATGGCCAGGCCGGGCATCGAGCAGGTGTTCTGCTTCGAGAACCGCGGCGAGGAAATCGGGGTGACGTTGACCCACCCGCACGGTCAGATCTACGGCTACCCCTATCTGACGCCGCGCACCGCCGCCATGCTGGAGCAGGCCCGTCTGCATCGAGAACGCCACGGCGGCAACCTGTTCGCCGACCTGCTGGCCCGCGAGGTCGAGGCCGGCAGCCGCGTCATCGCGCGCAACGAGTTGTTCACCGCGTTCGTGCCGTTCGCGGCGCGCTGGCCGGTGGAGGTGCACATCTACCCGAACCGGTTCGTGCGCAACCTGACCGAACTCGGCGAGGACGAATCCTGCGCATTCGTCGACGTGTACCTCGACGTGCTCAGGCGCTTCGACCGGCTGTATTCCGCGCCGCTGCCCTACATTTCGGCGCTGCATCAGTACGCCGACACCGCCGCCCAGGCCGAGGGTTACTTCCACGTCGAATTGATGTCCATCCGGCGCAGCGCCACCAAGCTCAAGTACCTGGCGGCCTCCGAATCGGCGATGGATGCCTTCATCGGTGACGTCACGCCGGAAAGCGTGGCCCAGCTGTTGCGGGGCCTCGCGCAATGACCACGCCGATCCGCTACGCCGCCCCGGGGCGGATCAACCTGATCGGCGAACACACCGACTACAACCTGGGTTTCGCGCTGCCCATCGCGCTACCGCCACGCACCGTGGCGACGTTCACGCCCACCGACGACGACGCGATCACCGTCGTCAGCGACCGCGCCGATGCCCCGGTGCGCGTTCGGATCGGCACCGTTCCCGGCGAGGTGGCCGGCTGGGCGGCCTACGTGGCCGGGGTGATCTGGGCGCTGCGCCAGGGCGGCCACCCGGTGCCGGGCGGCGCCATGTCGATCACCAGCGACCTGCACATGGGCTCGGGTCTGTCGTCGTCGGCGGCGCTGGAATGCGCGGCGCTGGGCGCGATCACCACGGCCGCGGGTGTCCGCATCGACCCCAAGGAACAGGCCCGGCTGGCCCAGCGCGCCGAAAACGAATACGTCGGGGCGCCAACGGGTTTGCTCGATCAGCTGGCCGCGCTCTGCGGCCGCGACGCGACGGCGGTGCTGATCGACTTCGCCGACCTCACCGTCACGCCGGTGGTTTTCGACCCGGCCGCCGCGGGTGTCACGCTGTTGCTGATCGACTCGCGGCAGCGCCACAGCCACGCCGGCGGCGACTACGCGGCGCGGCGCGCGTCGTGCGAGCGGGCGGCGGCCGAACTGTCGGCGTCCTCGCTGCGTGAGGCCGCCGATCGTGGGCCCGTCGACCTGACGGCCGTGCGCGA
>NZ_LZLL01000016.1:0-29422 GCF_001669335.1 Mycobacterium sp. 1245852.3
ATGTCGCCGTTGTCGACGTCGGCGAGGTCCCAACCCTGCGCCATCGTCGGCCCGCTGAACGCCGAGGTGTCCACCTGCACCGCGGTCGGCGTCACGCCGCTGCGCCGGATCTGCTCGACGAGGTCGCTGATCCGCGCCGATCCCCGGTACCAGGTGGACACCTCGGCGTTCAGCGGGCCGACGATGGCGCAGGGTTGGGACCTCGCCGACGTCGACAACGGCGACATCGCGCCGATCGAGTCGGTGATGATCGACGCCGGACGCATCCAGCCGAGCACGGTCAACTCGCGGCGGTCCCGCACCCCGGCCCTGGACGCCGGCCGGGAGCTGGCCAAGGCGCTGGGCCTGGACCCCAACGCGGTGACGATCGCCACCGCGCCGTCGGGAGCCCGGCAGCTGGCGGTGGTGCAGTCGGCGCCGCTGGTCCAGCGGCTGTCCGAGATGATGGACCACTCCGACAACGTGCTGGCCGAGAGCATCGCCCGCGAGGTGGCGGCTGCGATCAACCGGCCGCGCAGCTTCGCCGGCGCAGCCGACGCGGTGACCAACCGGCTGACCACCGCCCACGTCGACACCACGGGCGTGGTGCTGCTGGATTCCAGTGGACTCTCGGTCGACGACCGGTTGACGGCCAAGACGCTCGACGGCGTGCTGCAGGCGGCGGCCGGGCCCGACCAGCCGTCGCTGCGGGCGCTGCTGGACCTGCTCCCCATCGCCGCCGGTAGCGGGACGCTGGCCGATCGCTTCACCGACGCCTCCACGGCCCAGGGGCCGGCGGGCTGGCTGCGGGCCAAAACCGGCTCCCTGACCGGCATCAACGCGCTGGCCGGGGTGCTCACCGACCGCAGCGGCCGGGTGCTCACCTTCGCGTTCATCTCCAACAACGCCGGCCCGAACGGCCGCAACGTGATGGACGCGCTGGCGACCCGGCTGTGGTCCTGTGGGTGCTCATGACGCCGGCGTCGGAGCTGACGCTGGGCACCGCGGTCGACTGGCGATTCGCGGCCACGGTGGGTCGGCGGCTGGCCAGGCCCGGCCCGCCGTCCAGCGACTACACCCGCCGCCAGGTGATCGACGAACTCGCCACCTCGTCGGTCAAGGCCGAACCGTTGGTGCGTGACGTCACCGGCCTGATCACCGACGGCTTTGACAGGGGCCATGTGCCGGCCGCCCGCATCGTCGACCGAGAGTCCACTGGAATCCAGCAGCACCACGCCCGTGGTGTCGACGTGGGCGGTGGTCAGCCGGTTGGTCACCGCGTCGGCTGCGCCGGCGAAGCTGCGCGGCCGGTTGATCGCAGCCGCCACCTCGCGGGCGATGCTCTCGGCCAGCACGTTGTCGGAGTGGTCCATCATCTCGGACAGCCGCTGGACCAGCGGCGCCGACTGCACCACCGCCAGCTGCCGGGCTCCCGACGGCGCGGTGGCGATCGTCACCGCGTTGGGGTCCAGGCCCAGCGCCTTGGCCAGCTCCCGGCCGGCGTCCAGGGCCGGGGTGCGGGACCGCCGCGAGTTGACCGTGCTCGGCTGGATGCGTCCGGCGTCGATCATCACCGACTCGATCGGCGCGATGTCGCCGTTGTCGACGTCGGCGAGGTCCCAACCCTGCGCCATCGTCGGCCCGCTGAACGCCGAGGTGTCCACCTGCACCGCGGTCGGCGTCACGCCGCTGCGCCGGATCTGCTCGACGAGGTCGCTGATCCGCGCCGATCCCCGGTACCAGGTGGGCACGTCGGGCGGCGCCGCCGATAACGCCGGATCGCCCGCTCCCACCAGCACGACGGGGCCCTGGGCGTTCTGGCTGCCCGCCACCACCCGGGTGCTGATCCGCGCCTGGCGGTCCAGCGTCAGCAACGCCGCGGCCGCCGTGAGCACCTTATTGGTGGACGCGGGCACCAGCGGCAGGTCGTCGGCCACCTGCCACAGCTCTTTCCCGGTGATGGCGTCGGTGACCCGGCCGCCGAGGCGGCCCAGGTTGGGGTCGCCCGCCACCGGCGCCAGCATGGCGGCCACACCGGGTCCGCTGGGCAGCTCGGCGGTGTCGCTCACCGGGACCATGCCCGGCTTCACCGTCGGCGCGTGCGGCGGCGGGATCGGGGCATGCGCGCTGTTGGCGCCGTGCCCGGCCGTGGTGAAAAACGCTGCCGCCACCACGACGGCGACGACAAACGCCAGCACGCCCAACCCGATGAACACTGGGGTGGATTTTTGCCAGCGAGTACGGGCCATGACTCTCCTGACTGTCTGCGACCCATTCTGCCGAATCGGCGCCGATGCGCTCGACTAGGGTGTAGCAGAGCAAAATTGGCCTGCCTAATCAGACAAGGAGCCGACGCGGTGGAATTCGACGTGACCATCGAGATTCAAAAAGGCCAGCGGAACAAGTACGAGGTCGACCACGAGACCGGTCGGCTACGTCTGGACCGCTACCTCTACACCGCGATGGCCTACCCGACCGACTACGGCTTCATCGAGGACACCCTCGGCGAGGACGGCGACCCGTTGGACGCGATGGTGCTGCTGCCGCAGTCGGTGTTCCCCGGCGTGATCGTGGAGGCTCGCCCGGTGGGGATGTTCCGGATGACCGACGAAAAGGGCGGCGACGACAAGGTTTTGTGCGTGCCGGCCGGCGACCACCGCTGGGACCACATCCAGGACATCGGCGACGTTCCCGAGTTCGAGCTGGACGTGATCAAGCACTTCTTCGTGCACTATAAGGACCTGGAGCCGGGCAAGTTCGTCAAGGCCGCGGACTGGGTCGGCCGCGAGGACGCCGAGGCGGAGATCCAGCGCTCGATCGAGCGGTTCAAGGCCCAGGGGCACTGACGCGCGGAGGCGCGCACTGATCACGCTCGGCGCGGGCGACGCGCCGATTGCGCAGGATGCTCCAGCCCAGGGCGGCCGCGATGAAGACCACCCCGACCGAGCCGGTGATCGCCTCGGGGATCTCGAACCGCGGCTCGATCGAGGCCAGCATGATCACCGCCAGCGCCCCGATCGCCCAGTGCGCGCCGTGTTCCAGGTACACGTACCGGCCCAGCGCTTCCTGACGAACCAGGTAGATGGTGATCGACCGGACGAACATCGAGCCCACCAGGCCCAGCCCGAGCGCGATGACGACGGGGTCCGAGGTGATGGCGAACGCCCCGGTGACACCGTCGAATGAGAAGGCGGCGTCGAGGACTTCCAGGTAGAGGAACAGCGTGAGGCCGGCCCAGCCGGTCGCGGGGCTGGGGGCGGTGCCGGCCTCGGGGTCGGACGGCCGAAAGGCTCGGCTCAATCCGTTCACCACCAGGTAGGTCACCATGCCCAGCAGCCCGGCGGTCAGCACCGTCGCAGCCTCGTCCCCCGAGTGCGTCAGCCGCGTGCCCACCGTGACCAGCGCCAGTCCGGTGACCACCAGCGACACCTGCCCCAGCCGGCCGATGCGTGCGAACGGGATCTCAATCCATTTAAGCCACTTGAGGTCTCGGTCATAAAACAGGAAATCCAGGAACAGCATCAACAGGAAGATTCCGCCGAACGCCGCGATCTGCGGGTGAGCCGCGATGACGAGCTTTTCGTAGCTGGGCGACCCGTCCGCGAACTCCAGCGCGCCGTGCGGCGGTGGATGCAGCGCCAACGACATCGCCCGCACCGGATCCAGGCCAGCGGTCGCCCACACGATGAGCAGCGGGAAGAGCAGCCGCATGCCGAACACGGCGACGAGGATCCCGATGGTCAGGAACATCCGCTGCCAGAAGCGGCTCATCCGCTTCAGGATCGAGGCGTTGATGACCGCGTTGTCGAACGACAACGACACCTCGAGGGCGGCCAGCACCAGCAGCAGGTAAAGACCCTTGAAGCCGCCGTAGGCGTATCCGAGGCCGAGTGCCGCCGCGGTGACCAACAGCGAGACCCCGAAGGTGCGCAAAGCGGACATGGATCCTTTCCGGCCGCCGCCCACACTAGCCAACCGGATCGTCGCGGCCGGCGTCCACTGCGGGCCGCATAGAATTTTCAAATTGTGGCGAAAAATCGGGGCAGTCGGCCGAAAGCGCCGCCGCCCCGATGACCGAGATCAGCGCCTCGCAGGGGCCGGTGGCGCGCGGCAGCATGGCCAGGGTCGGCACCGCCACCGCCGTGACCGCGCTGTGCGGTTACGCGGTGATCTACCTGGCCGCTCGTGACCTGGCGCCGAGCGGCTTTTCGATATTCGGGGTGTTCTGGGGGGCGTTCGGGCTGGTCACCGGCGCCGCCAATGGCCTGCTGCAGGAGACCACCCGCGAGGTCCGCTCCACCCCCTATGTCAGCGACCTGGCCGCGCTGCCGGTGCCCGGCGAACCGCGCACCCACCCGATGCGGGTCGCCATGCTGGTGGGCGTGGCCGCGGCCGTCGTGATCGCCGGCAGTTCGCCGTTGTGGAGCGGGCGGGTGTTCGTCGAGGCGCGGCTGCTGTCGGTGGCGCTGCTGTCGGTCGGCCTGGCCGGATTCTGCGTGCACGCCACCCTGCTGGGCATGCTGGCCGGCACCAACCAGTGGACCCGCTACGGCGCGCTCATGGTGACCGACGCCGTCATCCGGGTGGCGGTGGCCGCGGCCACCGTGGCGCTCGGGTGGCGGTTGGTCGGCTTCCTGTGGGCGACGGTGGCGGGGGCGGTCGCCTGGCTGATCTTGCTGGTGGCCTCGCCGGCCACCAGGGCCACCGCCCGGCTGCTCACCCCGGGCGGGACGGCGACCTTCCTACGGGGCGCGGCACATTCGATCACCGCGGCCGGCGCCAGCGCCATCCTGGTGATGGGATTTCCGGTGCTGCTGAAGCTGACCAGCGCCGAGCTCGGCGCGCAGGGCGGGGTGATCATCCTGGCCGTCACGCTGACCCGCGCGCCGCTGCTGGTGCCGCTGACGGCCATGCAGGGCAACCTGATTGCGCATTTCGTCGACGAGCGCAGCGATCGGATTCGCGCGCTGCTCGCCCCGGCCGCGATCGTCGGGGCGATCGGCGCGGTCGGCGTGGCGGCCGCGGGCGTGCTGGGCCCCTGGCTGTTGCGGGTGGCCTTCGGGCCGCAGTACCACGCCAGCAGCGCGCTGCTGGCGTGGCTGACCGCGGCGGCGGTGGCGATCGCCATGCTGACGCTGACCGGGGCTGCAGCGGTGGCCGCCGCGCTGCACCGGGCCTACTCGCTGGGCTGGGTGAGCGCCACGGTCGCCTCGGGACTGCTGCTGTTGCTGCCGTTGTCCCTGCAGACCCGGACCGTGGTCGGGTTGCTGTGCGGCCCGGTGGTGGGCATCGGCGTCCATCTGGTGGCGCTGTCGCGCGCCGCGCGCTCTACCGGCTGATTCGGCCTGCACCAGCGTGTACCTTGTGGGCTTAGATGGGTACTGAAACGCATTATTCGGTCGTCTGGGTCGTCATTCCCGCCTTCAACGAAGCAGCTGTCATCGGCGAGGTGGTGGCCGATGTGCGCTCGGTATTCGACAACGTCGTCTGCGTGGACGACGGCAGCGCCGACGACACCGGTGAGATCGCCCGGCGGGCCGGGGCTCACCTGGTGCGCCACCCGATCAACCTCGGGCAGGGCGCGGCCATCCAGACCGGCGTGGAGTACGCCCGCAGGCAGCCGGGCGCCCAGATCTTCGCCACGTTCGATGCCGACGGCCAGCACCGCGTCAAGGACCTGGCGACCATGGTCGACCGGTTGCGCGCCGGGGATGTCGACGTCGTGATCGGCACCCGGTTCGGCACGCAGCAGGGGGCCCGGCCGCCGCTGGTGAAACGGATCGTGCTGCAGACCGCCGCGCGGCTGAGCCGGCGCGGCCGCCGACTTGGCCTGACCGACACCAACAACGGGCTGCGGGTGTTCAACAAGAAGGTCGCCGACGGGCTGGACATCACCATGAGCGGCATGAGCCACGCCAACGAATTCGTCATGCTGATCGACGAAAACCATTGGCGCGTCGCCGAAGAGCCGATCGAGGTGCTCTACACCGAGTACTCGAGGTCCAAGGGGCAGCCCCTGCTCAACGGTGTCAACATCATTTTCGACGGATTCCTGCGAGGGAGGACTCCATGAACTGGATTCAGGTGCTGCTGATCGGGTCGATCGTCGCGCTGCTGGTCTATCTGCTGCGCTCGCGGCGCAATTCGCGGTCAAAGGCCTGGGTGAAGGTCGGCTACGTGGTGTTCGTGCTGGGCGGCATCTATGCGGTGCTGCGCCCCGACGACACCACGGTGGTGGCCCAGTGGTTCGGGGTGCGCCGCGGCACCGACCTGATGCTCTACGCGCTGATCATGGCGTTCTGCTTCACCACGCTCAGCACGTACATGCGGTTCAAGGACTTGGAGCTGCGCTACGCGCGGCTGGCCCGTGCGGTGGCTCTGGAATCCGCGCAGGCTCCCGAAACGACCTAGCGGGCCTGCGCCCGGCGGAAGTACTCCACCGTGCGGGCCACCCCGTCGGACAGCTCGACCTTCGGCTTCCACCCCAAAACCTCTGCGGCAGAAGCGATGTCGAGGCAGGACCGCTTGAGGTCACCCAGCCGCGGCGGCGCGAACTCCGGGTCGTCGGGCGCCCCGACGGCGGCCGCCACCGCCGAATGCAGTTGGCGGTCTGAGGTTTCGATGCCGGTGCCGACGTTGAAGCGCTGCCCGCCGCCGGCGTCACCGGAGGCCTTGACGAAGGCGTCCACGACGTCGTCGACGAAGACGTAGTCGCGGGTGTTGCCGCCGTCGCCGAAAACCTTGGTGGGCTTGCCCGATAGCAGCGCCTGGGCGAAGATCGCCACCACCCCGGCCTCACCGTGCGGATCCTGGCGCGGCCCATAGACATTGGCCGGCGCGATGTGCGAGCAGTCCAGGCCGTACAGGTGCCGGAAGGTGTTCAGGTAGATCTCGCCCGCCACCTTGCCCGCGGCATACGGCGACGCCGGGTCGGTCGGCACGCTCTCGGGAGTCGGGTAGCGCGGCGGGATGCCGTAGATGGACCCGCCCGAGGAGGTGTGCACGATCTTGCGCACCTGCGCCCGGCGGGCGGCCTCGGCCAGGCGCACGGTGCCGATCACGTTGACCGACGCGTCGAACTGCGGGTCGGCCACCGAGTGCCGCACGTCGATCTGGGCCGCCAGGTGGAACACCACCTCCGGGCGGTGCTCGTCGAGGATTGCCTGCAGGTCGGCGGTCACGATGTCGGCCTCGACGAAGACGTGGGCCGGGTTGTCGGCCAGATGCTCGAGGTTGGTCGCGCGGCCCGAGGCGAAGTTGTCCAGCCCCACCACCGCATGACCGTCGGCTAACAGACGGTCGACTAGCGTCGAGCCGATGAATCCGGCTGCCCCGGTAACCAGTGCACGCACCGGCCCACCATACATAGCGGTCGTGGCGGTCGCGCTCATCGCGGTGCAGCTGGCCGTGCGCGCGGTGCTGGCCTTCGGCGGCTACTTCTACTGGGACGACCTGATCCTCATCGGCAAGGCCGGCGCCCACCACCTGCTGGCGCCCTCGTACCTGTTCGACGACCACGACGGGCACGTCATGCCCGGGGCATTTCTGCTCGCGGGCACCATCATCCGGCTCGCGCCACTGGACTGGACCTGGCCGGCGGTCAGCCTGCTGGTGCTGCAACTGCTGGCCTCGCTGGCGTTGTTGCGTGCGCTGCACGTCATCTTGGGCTGGCGGCCGGTGCTGCTGATCCCGTTGACGTTCGCGTTGTTCATCCCGTTGGCGGTGCCCGGCTTCGCGTGGTGGGCGGCCGCGCTGAATTCGTTGCCGATGCTGGCCGCGCTGGCCTGGGTGAGCGCCGACGCCGTCGCGCTGGTGCGCACCGGCAAACAGCGCTACGCGGTGACCGGCGTGCTGGTCTACCTCGGTGGCCTGTTGTTCTTCGAGAAGGCCGCGGTGATCCCGTTCGTCGCGTTCGCGGTGGCCACGCTGCTGGGCCACGTGACCGGCGATCGCAGCCTGGGATCGGCGGTGGCGACGGTGTGGCGGGCCGGCCTGCGATTGTGGATCGCCGCGCTGGCGCTCACCGCCGCCTGGATCACGCTCTATCTGGCCGTGGTCAATCAGCAGCGGTGGAGTTCGGACCTGTCGATGACGGGCCGGCTGCTGGCGCGGTCGATCACGCACGGCATCGTGCCGGGGCTGGCCGGCGGGCCGTGGCACTGGGACCGTTGGGCGCCCGCCTCGCCCTGGGCCACGCCCCCGCCGTCGGTGATGGCGCTGGGGTGGCTGGTGCTGGCCGCGACGCTGGCGGTGTCGCTGGTGCGCAAGGAGCGCATCGGGCCGGTGTGGGCAATCGCCGTCGGCTACGCCGTGGCCTGCCAGGTGCCGATCTATTTGATGCGGTCGTCGAAGCAAACCGCGCTCGAGCTGGCGCAGACGCTGCGCTACCTGCCCGATCTGGTCGTGGTGCTGGCGCTGCTGGCCGCGGTGGCGTTGTGCGCGCCCAACCGGCAGGCCGGGCCGCGCTGGCTCGACGCTTCACCGAAACGCGCCGCGGCGGTCGCGGTTTTGGCGGTGCTGTTCGTGGCCAGCAGCCTGTACTCGACGGCCACGTTCCTGACCAGCTGGCGCGACAACCCGGCCCAGCCCTATCTGCGCAACGCCCGGGCGTCGCTGGCCGCGGCCCACGCGGCCTCGGACGCGCCGCTGCTGGATCAGGAGGTCGACCCGTTCGTGTTGCAGCGGGTGGCCGCGCCGGAGAATCTGGCCAGCCACCTGTTCGCCCTGCTGCGGGACAGGCCCGAATTCGCGCCGGCCACAACACAATTGCGCATGTTCGACCCCTCGGGGCGGCTGATCAAGGCGCGGGTGACCTGGGTCCGGACCATCGCGCCCGGGCCGATGCCCCAGTGCGGCTACTTCGCCCAGCCGGACCGCCCGGCGCGCCTAGCCCTCGACGGCCCGCTGCTGCCCGCCGACTGGACGGTCGAACTGAACTACCTGGCCAACAGCGACGGCTCGATGACGTTGTCGATGACGCAGGGTCCCGAGGTCAAGGTGCCGGTGCATCCCGGACTCAACCGGGTCTTCGCGCGGCTGCCGGGCGCCGGCGACGCGATCACGGTGCGCGCCAACACGACCGCGCTGGCGTTGTGCATCGCATCGGGCCCGGTGGGGTTCGTCGCGCCGGCGTGAACGCGTCGGGTGAAAAAGATGGAGCCGCCTGGGGGAATCGAACCCCCGACCTATTCATTACGAGTGAATCGCTCTACCGACTGAGCTAAGGCGGCATACCCGCACGCCGGGCGGCACGAGTCTACGGCAGGCGGGCGGGCAGACCCAAGCCAGGCGGTTAGTCGCGCAGTTGCTGGCCGATGGTGGCGACCATGGCGTCGACGGCGAACTTGGGCTTGACGTTGATCGCCAGCGCCTCGCGGCACTCCAGCACCGCTTCGATGCAGCGCAGCAGCCGCGCGGGCGGGGCGTGGGCGGCCAGCGCGGCCACCCGCTCGGCCATGTCGGGGTGGTTGGCCCGCACCGCGGCTCCCCCTTGCAGGGCGGAGGCCATCAGCGCGTCGCGGAAGTAGGTCGCCAGGTCGATCAGCGCGCGGTCCAGCGCATCGCGCGAGGCCCGGGTCTGACGCGACTTCTGGCGTCGCTCAAGGTCCTTCATCGCCCCGGCCGCGCCGCGCATGGCGCCCGCGGTGCCCTTGCCGGTGCCGCCCGCGCCCAGGGCCGTGCGCAGCTCTTCGGTCTCGGCCTCGGCGCGGTCGGCGGTCAGCACAACGGCCTCGGCCTCGGCCGCCGCCACCAGCTCCTCGGCTGCGGCGTAGGCCCGCGACGGGGTCGCGGCGTCGCGCACCAGCGTCAACGACCGCTCCCGGCGCGCCCGGGCCTCGGGATCGGTGGCCAGCCGTCGCGCCCGGCCCACGTGCCCGCCGCTGACCGACGCCGCCCAGTTCGCCGTGTCGGGGGTCAGGCCGTCGCTGTCGACCAGCACCCGCGCGATCGCCTCGGCCGAGGGCGTCACCAGCGCCACATGGCGGCACCGGGAACGCAACGTGATCGCGATGTCCTCGGGATCCACCGACGGCGCGCACAGCAGGAACACCGTCGACGGCGGCGGTTCCTCGACCACCTTCAGCAGGGCGTTGGCGGCGCCCTCGGTCAGCCGGTCCGCATCTTCGATCACCACGATTTGCCAGTGCCCGGTGGCCGGGCGCCGCGACGCGATCTGCACGATCGCGCGCATCTCGTCGACGCCGATGGACAGGCCCTCGGGGATCACCCGCCGCACGTCGGCGTGGGTGCCGGCCATGGTCGTCGTGCACGCGTGGCAGCGCCCACAGCCCGGCTCGCCGTCGTCAGAGGCCGACGTGCATTGCAGGGCGGCCGCGAAGCACAGCGCCGCCACCGAGCGCCCGGAGCCCGGCGGGCCGGTGATCAGCCACGCGTGTGTCATAGTCCCGGCGCCAGACCCACTGTGGTCGGCGTCACCACGGGCGGCTCGGGCGGCGGCCAGCAGCTCGGCCGTCACCGCGTCCTGGCCTACCAGCCGCGTAAACACCCCGGACATCACCGGTAACAGTAGTGGCGGTGCCGACAGATACCGAACGGCCACCGTACCGCGACCATTCCGTTATCTTCGGCGCCGGTTGGGCATCGCGGGCGACCTGCCGAGATCGCTATTAAGTTTCCGAGACGTCGCCGCCGCCCGATACGGTGGGTAAGTGACTACGGCGGCGGCACTACCGGGGCGGATCAGCGCATTCGTCCGCTGGGTGATGCGCACGCCGTGGCCGCTGTTCTCGCTCAGCATGCTGCAGGCCGACATCATCGGCGCCCTGTTCGTGCTCGGCTTCCTGCGCTACGCGCTGCCGCCCGAGGACCGCATCCAGTTACAGGACCTGCCGGTGCTGAACGTGGCGATCTTCGCCACCGCGCTGGTCGTCGTGTTCCTCACCGGTTTGGCCGTCACGCTGCGGCTGCTGCTGCCCGTGTTCCGGTGGCAGCGCCGCGACAACATGCTCGCCGAGGCCGACCCGGCCGCCACTGAACTGGCCCGCAGCCGCGCGCTGCGAATGCCGTTCTACCGCACCCTGATCAGCATCGTGGCCTGGGCCATCGGCAGCGTGGTGTTCATCATCGCCAGCTGGTCGGTGGCGCGGTACGCCGCACCCGTGGTGGCGGTGGCCACCGGGCTGGGCGCCGCGGCCACCTCGATCATCGGCTACCTGCAGTCCGAACGGGTGCTGCGGCCCGTGGCGGTGGCCGCCCTGCGCAGCGGGGTGCCCGAAAACGTCAAGGCGCCCGGCGTCATCCTGCGCCAGATCCTGACGTGGATGCTGTCCACCGCCGTGCCGGTGCTGGCGATCGTGCTGGCGGTGGTGGCCGACAAGACCTCGCTGCTGCACGCCACACCGGAGAAGCTGTTCACCCCAATCCTGTTGCTGGCGGTGGCGGCGCTGGGCATCGGCGGAGTCAGCACGCTGCTGGTGGCCATGTCGATCGCCGACCCGCTGCGCCAGCTGCGCTGGGCGCTTTCCGAAGTGCAGCGCGGAAACTACAACGCGCACATGCAGATCTACGACGCCAGCGAGCTCGGCCTGCTGCAGGCGGGCTTCAACGACATGGTGCGCGACCTGTCCGAGCGGCAACGGCTGCGGGACCTGTTCGGCCGCTACGTCGGTGAGGACGTGGCCCGCCGGGCGCTGGAGCGCGGCACCGAGCTGGGCGGCCAGGAGCGCGACGTCGCGGTGCTGTTCGTCGACCTGGTCGGGTCCACCCAGCTGGCCTCCACCCGGCCACCCGCCGAGGTCGTCCACCTGCTCAACGAGTTCTTCCGGGTGGTGGTGGAAACCGTTGGCAAGCATGGCGGTTTCGTCAACAAGTTCCAGGGTGACGCCGCGCTGGCCATCTTCGGCGCGCCGATCGAACACCCCGACTCGCCCGGCGGAGCGCTGGCCGCGGCCCGGGAATTGCACGACGCGCTGCTGCCGGTGATCGGTTCGGCGGAGTTCGGCATCGGGGTGTCCTCCGGGCGGGCCATCGCCGGTCACATCGGCGCGCAGGCCCGCTTCGAGTACACGGTGATCGGCGACCCGGTCAACGAGGCCGCCCGGCTGACCGAACTGGCCAAGCTCGAGCCCGGCCACGTGCTCGCGTCGGCGATCGCGGTCAGCGGCGCGCTGGACGCCGAGGCCCTGTGCTGGGACGTCGGCGAGGTGGTCGAGCTGCGCGGCCGCCGCGCGCCCACCCAGCTGGCACGCCCGGTGCACCTGGCCGGAACGACCGACCCCGCGCCCACCCGGCCGCGGACCGAGGAGATGTCCGGCGAGGCCATCGGCCCGGGCTACTGAGAGCCGGGCTCAGCTGCGCTTGGCGGCCTTCTTCGCCGGCGCCTTCTTGGCCGGCGCCTTGCGGGTCGTCTTCTTGGCCGGACGCTTGGCCGGGCCACGAGCCCGGCGATCGGCCAGCAGTTCGGCGGCGCGCTCGTCGGTGATCGATGCCACGTCGTCACCCTTGCGCAGGCTGGCGTTGGTCTCACCGTCGGTGACGTACGGACCGAACCGGCCGTCCTTGATCACCATCGGCTTGCCCGTCGCCGGATCGGCGCCCAGCTCACGCAGCGGGGGCGCGGCGGCACCCTGTCGGCCGCGGCGCTTGGGCTCGGCGTAGATCTTCAGCGCTTCCTCGAGGGTGATGTCGAACATCTGCTCCTCGGTCGCCAGCGAGCGAGAATCGGTGCCGCGCTTGAGGTATGGGCCATACCGGCCGTTCTGCGCGGTGATCTCCTCGCCGGTGGCGGGGTCCACCCCGACCACGCGCGGCAGCGACAGCAGCCGCAGCGCGTCCTCGAGCGTGACCGTCTGCAGGTCCATCGTGCGCAGCAGCGAACCGGTGCGGGGCTTGGGGCCGGTCGGCTTCTTGCCCTTCTTGGCCGGCGCGGCGCTGCCGTCGTCGTCGGGCGGCGGCTCCGGCAGGACCTCGGAAACGTAAGGGCCGTACCGGCCGTCCTTGGCGACGATCTCGTGTCCGGTTTCCGGGTCCACCCCCAGCACGCGGCCCTCCTGCGGCGTGGCGAACAGCTGCTCGGCCACCTCCAGCGTGAGCTCGTCGGGGGTCAGCGAGTCGTTGAGGTTGGCCCGCTGCGGCTTGGGCTCGCCGTCATCACCGGTCACCATGCGTTCCAGGTAAGGCCCGTTCTTGCCCACCCGGACGTAGACCGGCCGGCCCTGTTCGTCATCAAATAGCCTGATGGAGTTGACTTCTCGGGCGTCGATGCCTTCCAGGTTGACGCCGACGAGCTTCTTCAGGCCGCCGGAGCGGGCCACCGAGTCGGCCACCCCGTGCTCGCCGCCGAAGTAGAAGTTGTTGAGCCAGTCGGTGCGTCGCTCCTGCCCCGAGGCGATCGCGTCGAGCTCGTCTTCCATCGCCGCGGTGAAGTCGTAATCGACCAGGCGGCCGAAATGCTGTTCCAGCAAACCGGTTACGGCGAACGCCACCCAGGACGGCACCAGGGCGCTGCCCTTCTTGTGCACGTAGCCGCGGTCCTGGATGGTCTTGATGATCGACGAGTACGTCGACGGGCGGCCGATGCCCAGCTCTTCGAGCGCCTTGACCAGTGACGCCTCGGTGTAACGCGCCGGGGGATTGGTGGCGTGGCCGTCGGGGGTGAGTTCGATGGCGTCCAACCGCTGGCCCTTGGTCAGCTGCGGCAGCCGGCTCTCGGCGTCGTCGGCCTCGCCGCCGGCCAATTCGTCCACCGTCTCCACATAGGCCTTCAGGAAACCCGCGAAGGTGATGGTGCGACCGCTGGCCGAGAA
This sequence comes from Mycobacterium sp. 1245852.3, assembly GCF_001669335.1. Taxonomy (NCBI): domain Bacteria; kingdom Bacillati; phylum Actinomycetota; class Actinomycetes; order Mycobacteriales; family Mycobacteriaceae; genus Mycobacterium; species Mycobacterium sp. 1245852.3. Next base: position 13,746 of record NZ_LZLL01000016.1, read on the forward strand.
CGTGACGTCGCGGCCCGCCGACTGACCGTTGATCCGCAGGCTCAGCGTGGTGCCGCGGGCGTCGGCCATCTGCGAGGCCACCGTGCGCTGCCAAATCAGCTCGTAGATGCGGAATTCGTCGCCATCGAGCTCGCGGCGCACCGCGTCCGGGGTCGCGAAGGTCTCGCCCGCGGGGCGGATCGCCTCGTGCGCCTCCTGGGCGTTCTTGACCTTGCGCGTGTACTGCCGCGGCGACGGGGACACGTATTCCGCGCCGTAGAGCTGGCGGGCCTGCGTGCGGGCGGCGTTGATCGCGGACTCCGACAGCGTGGTGGAGTCGGTACGCATATAGGTGATGTAGCCGTTTTCGTAGAGCCGCTGGGCGATGCTCATGGTGCGCTCGGAGGAGAACCGCAACTTGCGGCCGGCCTCCTGCTGCAGCGTCGAGGTCATGAACGGCGCGTAGGGGCGCCGCGTGTAGGGCTTCTCCTCCACCGATGCGACGGACAACTGCGCCCCGCGCAGGCCCGCGGCCAGCTGCGTGGCGCTCGCCTCGTCGAGAACGGTCACCTCGTCGGCCTTGCGCAGCTGACCCAGCGAGTCGAAGTCGCGGCCGGAGGCCACGCGCAGGCCGTCGACGCCGGTCAGGCGGGCGGTGAAGGTGGGCGGCGAGGCCTGCGGGTCGGACACGCTCGCGTCCAGCTGGGCCACGATGTCCCAGTAGGAGGCGCTGCGGAACGCCATGCGGTCGCGTTCGCGCTGCACGATGATCCGGGTGGCCACCGACTGGACCCGGCCCGCCGACAGCTTGGGCGCGACCTTCTTCCACAGCACGGGGCTGACCTCGTAGCCGTACAGCCGGTCCAGGATGCGCCGGGTTTCCTGCGCGTCGACCAGATCGATGTCCAGGTCGCGCGGGTTTTCGGCGGCCTCGAGGATGGCCGGCTCGGTGATCTCGTGGAACACCATCCGCTTGACCGGGATGTTCGGCTTGAGGGTTTCCAGCAGGTGCCAGGCGATGGCTTCGCCCTCGCGGTCACCATCCGTGGCCAGGTAGAGCTCGTCGACCTCCTTGAGCAGGCCCTTGAGTTCGGTGACCGTGCTCTTCTTCTCGGGGCTGATGATGTACAGCGGTTCGAAGTCCGCGTCGACGTTGACCCCGAGGCGGGCCCAGGGCTCCGACTTGAACTTCGCCGGCACGTCGGCGGCGGCCCGGGGCAGGTCGCGGATGTGGCCGCGCGAGGACTCGACGATGTACCTGGAGCCCAGGTAGCCGGCCAGTTTGCGCGCCTTGGTGGGCGACTCGACAATCACGAGTCGCCGGCGGCTGCCATTCCCGCCGCTACTGGTGTCCTTTAGTTTCGGGTCAGCCAACTGCCCTTACGCTCCATCCGTGATTGGTCCCCCCTGCGAGACCACCTGCAGGAAGAATGACAGGTCGGCATCGAAAATTCCGGTGAAATTCAGGTACGCGACCGTTCCTTCGCCCTGCGGCACCTGACAATTTCGCACCCTTGGGCGGGCCTGCGCAAACTGACCTTCGCGAAAACGGCGGAATTTCGGCCGCCATCCGCCGGCTAGACGCGCGGCCAGCGGGCGGACGCGTCGGCGCCGTCGGGCGGTTCCCCCACGTTTTCTACCAGGCGCGATAGCCTACGGCGTCCGCTGATCCGCAACGCCGGGCGCCCGCCGCGGGTGCCGATCAGGGTGGGCGCGATCCCCACGCGCATCAACGCCGACGCCAGCGGCGAGTGCGTGTCCGGCGCGTGCGGGTCCAATGCCAGCAGGTAATGCTCGCCCTCCGGGTTTCCGGCCGCCAGCGTCCACGCCCGCAGCTCGCGCGGGCCGGGCAGCCAGCGCGGCGGCACGGTCTTGACCGCCCCGCGCGTCCATTTGGCGGCCAGCGTGCTCAGCGAGGGGTCCACGGCGGTGCGTACCAACGGGGTGTCCTCGTCGGTACGGCCGATCTCGGCGACCAGGCCCGCCTCCCGGATCATCTCGGCCAGCGCCGAGGCCCGCCAGGGCTGGTCCACGACCACCGACAGCCGAGCACCCGCAACGGCGTTTTCACCGGTAGCACCGACGGTGACGATCTGCCCGGACGCCGCCAGCACACCGGAAAGATCGGCGACCGCAGGCGGCACCGACTCCGCTGTAAAGAAGGAAAGCTGGCTCACGCCACCGACAGTAGGCCAGGGGGCCCGCCCGCGTCTTGAGGCAACCGGCGCGCCGCGGGGCGTCGACGGGCATGCACGCCTGGTTGCCGCAGTAAAAGAGGAAACCCCCCGGCTGAACCCGCTTTGGGCGGGTCTGCACGGGGGGTATCCGTTCAGGTCTGCTCTCGTTTAGACGGAGCGGACTCCGGTGGCCTGGGGGCCCTTAGGGCTATGGCCGATCTCGAACTCGACCTTCTGGTTCTCTTCGAGGGTGCGGAAGCCCGAACCCTGGATCTCCGTGTAGTGGACAAACACATCCGCGGAACCGTCTTCAGGGGCGATGAACCCGAAGCCCTTCTCCGCATTGAACCACTTCACAGTTCCCTGTGGCATCTCTCGATCTTTCCTTTTCTTCTGGGTGCGGGGCATCGCTTTTCGATGCCCCGGGCCTGGTACGACCGCCATACCTCGCTGAGTCGCCGGAACTTCACCCGACCGATTAACCTCGCAGGAACCGCGGCCGCAACGTCGATCCTGCGAAAGTTTGACACGAACACAGAAGCTGCGACCGCAAATAGTCAACCATGTTCATCGCGTCGGCGACAGACTTGTGTCATCCGCCGATTCGAAGGCCGATTCGCAGGCCGATTTCACAATCGGATCCCGGAGGAAGTGAGATGGCGAGTTTCGGCAGCGACCTGCTGGCCGCCGCACTCGCCGGAACCGCGGCCGACGAACATCCGCTGCGTCACGTCGCCGAACTGCCGGCGCGCAGCGGCCGGCCGCACGATTGGCCGGACTGGGCCGAGTCCGACGTCATCGGCGCGTTCGCCGAGCGCGGGATCAAATCACCGTGGTCGCATCAGTTCGCGGCCGCCGACCTGGCGTACTCGGGCCGTCATGTCGTGCTCAGCACCGGTACCGCCTCGGGAAAGTCACTGGCCTACCAGCTTCCGGTGCTCAACGCGCTGGCGACCGATCCGCGCGCCCGGGTGCTCTACCTGTCACCGACAAAAGCGTTGGGCCACGACCAATTGCGCGCCGCGCACGCGCTGACGGCGGCGGTTCCACGGTTGCACGATCCCGGTTTCGGGGTCGCCCCCACCGCGTACGACGGTGACAGCCCGACGGAGGTCCGCCGCTTCGCGCGGGAACGCTCGCGGTGGTTGTTCTCCAACCCCGACATGATCCACTTGTCGATCTTGCGCAACCACGCCCGCTGGGCCGTCCTGCTGCGTGGCCTGCGGTTCGTGGTGGTCGACGAATGCCATTACTACCGTGGGGTATTCGGCTCGAACGTGGCGATGGTGCTGCGCCGCCTGCTGCGGTTGTGTGCCCGCTATTCGTCGTCACCGACGGTGATCTTCGCCAGCGCCACAACGGATTCGCCGGGCGCGACGGCCGCCGAGCTGATCGGGCTGCCGGTCGAGGAGGTCACCGAGGACGGGTCACCGCAGGGCGCCAGGACCGTGGCGTTGTGGGAGCCCGCGCTGCGGGCCGACCTGACCGGCGAGAACGGGGCGCCGGTGCGGCGGTCCGCCGGTGCCGAGGCGGCGCGGGTGATGGCCGACCTGATCGCCGAGGGCGCTCAGACGCTGACGTTCGTGCGGTCCCGCCGCGCAGCGGAACTGACCGCGCTCGGCGCGCAGGCGAGGCTGGATGACATCGCTCCGGAGCTGTCCCGCACGGTCGCTTCGTATCGGGCCGGCTACCTTGCCGAGGACCGCACCGCGCTGGAGCGCGCGCTGGCCGAGGGCCGGCTGCGGGGCCTGGCCACCACCAACGCGCTGGAGCTGGGCGTGGACATCGCCGGCCTAGATGCGGTGGTGCTGGCCGGTTTCCCCGGCACGGTCGCCTCGTTCTGGCAGCAGGCCGGCCGGTCCGGGCGGCGCGGCCAGGGCGCGCTGGTGGTGCTCGTCGCCCGGGACGATCCGCTGGATACCTATCTGGTGCACAACCCCGCGGCGCTGCTGGACAAGCCGGTCGAACGGGTCGTGATCGACCCGGGCAATCCGTACATCCTGGGTCCGCAGCTGCTGTGCGCGGCAACCGAACTGCCGCTGGACGAGGCCGAGGTGCGCACCCTCGGCGCCACCGAGGTGGCCGACGGCCTGGTCGATGACGGGCTGCTGCGCCGGCGCAGCGGAAAGTACTTTCCGGTGCCCGGCCTGGAACCTCATGGCGCGGTGGACATCCGGGGCTCGGCGGGCGGTCAGATCGTCATCTTGGAGGCGGACACCGGAAGGTTGCTGGGCAGCGCCGACACGGGTCGGGCGCCGGCCACCGTCCACCCCGGCGCGGTGTACCTGCACCAGGGCGACAGCTACGTGGTCGACTCGCTGGACACCGAGGAAGGCATCGCGTTCGTGCACGCCGAGGACCCCGGTTACGCGACGTACGCACGGGAGATCACCGACATCGCCGTCACCGGCGCCGGCGAGCGCCTGACGTACGGGCCGGTCACCCTGGGCCTGGTGCCGGTGCGCGTCACCCACCAGGTGGTGGGGTACCTGCGCCGCCGGCTCTCCGGGGAGGTGATCGACTTCATCGAACTCGACATGCCGGAGCACACCTTGGCCACCATGGCGGCGATGTACACCATCACCGAAAATGCGTTGCAGCGCAACGGTATTGAGGCGATCCGGATCCCGGGCGCCTTGCACGCCGCCGAACACGCGGCGATCGGGTTGCTGCCGCTGGTGGCCAGTTGCGATCGCGGCGACATCGGCGGCCTGTCCACGGCCGTCGGGCCCGATCCCCTTGGCCTGCCCAGCGTCTTCGTCTACGACGGCTATCCCGGCGGCGCGGGTTTCGCCGAACGGGGCTTTCGCCAGGCCCGCACCTGGCTGGGCGCAACGGCCACCGCCATCGAGGCGTGCGAGTGCCCCAGGGGATGCCCGTCGTGTGTGCAGTCCCCCAAGTGCGGCAACGGCAACGACCCCCTCGACAAGGCGGGCGCGGTGCTGGTGCTGAAGCTGGTTCTCGCGGAACTGGCGCGGGGGCCACGGAAGGGCGAGCCCGGCGGGTGACGACCGCCCCCGGGTGATGTGGCGAAGCCCGCACTCCCACTGATCCATGCCCTCACCGTAAAATCGGCCGCATGGCCCACGACTGGTTGCTCGTGGAGACACTCGGGGGTGATCCCACCGTTGTGGCGCAGGGCCGCCAACTCAAGAATCTCGTCCCCATCACCACGTTCCTGCGCCGAAGTCCCTATCTGGCCGCGGTGCGCACCGCGATCGCGGAGTCGGTGCAGACCGGCCAGGCGCTGACCAGCATCACGCCCAAGCGAGACCGCATCATTCGCACCGAACCGGTGGTGATGTCGGACGGATTCATCCACGGCGTGCATGTCTGGACCGGCCCCGCCGACGCCGAACCACCCGAGCGGCCGGTCCCGGGGCCGTTGAAATGGGACCTGACGCTCGGCGTGGCCACCGATACCCGCGAATCGCTGATCAACAGCGGCAAGAACCCCGAGGTCGAGGTCACCTTCGGCAGGGCGTTCGCCGAGGACCTGCCGTCGCGGGAACTCAACCCGAACGAAACCAAAGTCCTGGCCATGGCGGTCAAAGCCAAGCCGGACCAAACCCTGTGCAGCACCTGGGATCTCACCGACTGGCGGGGAGAGTCGATCCGGATCGGTTTTGTCGCGCGCACGGTTTTGGAACCGGGGCCCGACGGCCGGGAGCATTTGGTGGCGAGGGCCATTAACTGGCAATCCGAACTCAAGGGCCCGGAGGTGTCGACCGACGATCTCGCGCAGCGAATCCTCAGCGGCCTGGCCCAGGCCGGGGTGCACCGCGCGCTGATCGACCTCAACACCTGGTCGCTGCTGAAATGGCTCGACGAGCCCTGCACCTTCTACGACTGGCGCAGCAGCGAGACGGGCAAGCCCCGGGTGCACCCCGACGACCAGGACCTGATGTCCACCATGACAAGGGAATTCAGCGGCGGTGCCACCAGCCGGGTGTTGCGGATGCCCGGGCACGACGGGGATTGGGTGCCGGTGCACGTCACCGTCAACCGGGTGGAACTGGAGCCGGATACCTACGCCGGACTGGTCTCCCTGCGCCTGCCCACCGACGACGAGCTGGCCTCCGCGGGATTGTCGCCGACGCCGGACGCCGCGCCCTAGTCGGATCCCCCGGCCGCGGGCCCCGCCCGTGCGGCGGCCTTTGCCGCGCCGCCGAGCGCGACCGCCACCCGCGCAGTGACGACGACATCGAGACCGTCGACCACACAGCCGATGTCGTCGACTCGCATCCGGTGGGCCAGCACGGTGGCGCCCGCGCACGCCGTGTCCGCTCCCGAGCTCAGCCTTGCCGCCGCGGCCAAGGCGGCCAGGTCGGCCACCGCCTGCGCGCGGTGGCGGGCCACCACCGCCGAGCCCAGGTACACACCCGCGCCGGTCGCCGTCAGCAACACCACGATCATCCAGGCCGCGACCAGCGTGGCCGAGCCTCGATCACCGCGACGGCTCGGCCGCCGAGACCGCACTGGCCGCAATGTCGATGGCGGGCAACACCTTCGAATGCGCGACGACCGTGACCACCAGGAATTTCCCGTCGCGCCGCAGGTCCACTCGCGCACCGGCCGGCGCGAGCCGACGAGCGGCAGCCGCGGCGGAGCGTTCGTCGCCGCGGGCCGCCAACCGGGCGGTCTCGCGGGCGGCGTCGATGCAACGAACCTGCATCGACACCGCGGTGACACCGGCCAGGCACAGCACCAGCACCACAACCAGGGCGGCGATGCCCAGTGCCGCCTCGACCGTGCTGGCACCGGCACTTCCGGTCAGACCTTGGTATTGAGCGCGCGACCGATGATGTTGGTCAGCGCCGAGACGATGGAATCGCCGGTGACGACGGTGTACAGCACGGCGCCGAACGCGGCCGCCGCGATGGTGCCGATGGCGTATTCCACCGTCGACATGCCCGACTCGTCGGCGGCCAGCACGGCCAGCCGAGCGGAGATTTCGCGAAACAGGTTGAGTATCAATGACTTCCTCTCTTTTCATAGCAGACCCGATTGCAGAACCTGACCGGCCAGACCGGCCACCACCGGGACGATGCCCAGGCAGACGAACGCCGGCAGAAAGCACAGGCCCAACGGTCCGGCGATCAGTACGCCCGCCCGCTCGGCAGCCGCACTCGCCGCGTGCGCGGCGCCGTGGCGAGAGTCCTCGGCCAACTCGGCGACGCCACCGGCCAGCGCCGCACCCGAGGACGCCGAACGTCGGGCCAACCGCAGCAGCGCATCGATCTGCGGGTCGGTCGCATCCTGCGCGCCGGACGGAACGGACCATGCGACAGCGGGATCGGCGCCGAGCGCGAGCAGAGCGGCGGCGCGGCGCAGCACCCTGGCCAGATTCGGCGGCGCCGACGGGGCGGCGGCGGCCGCGGCGCTCGACACCGCCATGCCCGCCGCCAGGCACACGGCCAGCACGTCCAGACAGGAAGCGACGGCCAGCGGATCCGGGCCGCGCGGCGACCCGGTGCTTCGCCGCAGCCGACCGCCGCGCAGCGGCACTCCGGCGCGACCGCGCACCAGGGTTGGCCCGGGTCCGATCCACAGCGCCGCCGCCAGCAGCACCGCCGCCAGATTCATGCGCCGCCACCCGATCGGTTCACGACGCCACCCGATCGGCGATGCGGTCCGACCACAGCAGACCCACGCAGGCCAGCGTCGAGCCGATGAGCAACAACCAGCCGCCCGCGCGCCCGCCCAGCAGGAAGCCCAGCGGCTCGGCCCCGATCAGCTGGCCCAACAGCACGCCGAGCGCGGGCAGCGCGGCCAGTATCGCCGCGGTCGCGCGGGCACCGGCCATGCTCGAGGTCACCCGGTCCGAGAACCGTTGCCGCTCAGCGATATCGCGTTGAGCGGCGCGCATCAGGGTGGCGATGCCCAACCCGTTGTCGCTGGCCAACCGCCAGCACAGTGCGAGCCGCTCCCAATGCCCGGGCAGCGCCGAGGCGCGGCCCGCCACGACCAGACCGGCCGCGACGTCGGCGCCCAGGCGGGCCCGCGCCGCCACCGACCGCAGCGACACCGCAACCGCGCCGGCGGTGTCGTCGGCGGCGACGCGGAACGCACGCACCGGATGCGAGCCGGCCCGCAATTCACCGACGAGCACCTCGAGCGCGGTCTGCAGCGCGCGGCCCTCGGCCGTCGCGCGCCGGATGCGCCGGCGGCGCCGATACCGCAGCAGCGCGGTCGCCCCGACGACCGCGCTGCACAGCACGGTGGTCGGCGGCAGCGCGATGGCGACGGCGCAGCCGATACCCGCGGCGGCGCAGCCCGCCGCACGAAGCCCGGCCGCCGGGAGCCGCCGGTGCCGGGACGTCGACAGCCGCCGTCGCGGCGAGGGCCCGGCGACGACGAGCGCCAGCGACAGCAGCAGCGCACCCGCGGCTGGGCCGTTCATGCCGGCATCCGGCTGCGCACCAGGCGCTGCAGCTGGGGGGCGGCATCGGTCATGCCCCGGTCCGCATGCCAGACGGTGACCGCCCGCACCTGGCCCTGATCTTGTTGCAGCGCAGCGATTTCGCCGAGTCGCCGCCGGCCGGCGGGGCCGCGCTCGACGTGCAGCAGCACCTGCACGGCGGCGGCGAGCTGGCTGTGCAGCGCGGCCCGGTCCAGGCCGCCGAGCGCGCCCAATGCCTCGAGTCGGGCGGGAACCTCGCCGGGCTTATTGGCGTGCACGGTGCCCGCGCCGCCGTCATGGCCGGTGTTCAGCGCGGCCAGCAGGTCCACCACTTCGGCACCCCTGACCTCGCCGACCACGATGCGGTCGGGCCGCATCCGCAGCGCCTGCCGGACCAGCTGGCGAACCGGAACCTCGCCGACGCCTTCGATGTTGGCGCAGCGTGCGACCAGCTTCACCAGATGGGGGTGCCGCGGCGCGAGCTCCGAGGCGTCCTCGACGCAGACGATCCGTTCGGCCGGCGACACCGCGCCCAGCATCGCGGCGAGCAGTGTCGTCTTGCCGGCGCCGGTGCCACCGCTGACCAGGAACGCCAGCCGGGCGTCGATGATGTCGGTGACCAGCGCGGCCGCCGGCGGCTCGATCGCCCCGGCGGCAATCAGGGCCGCCAAATCCTGGCTGGCCGGCCGCAGGACACGCAGCGAAATGCAGGTGCCCCCGGCCGCCACCGGCGGCAGCACGGCGTGCAGCCGCACCGCGAACCCGCCGGCGCCGACGCCGGTCAATTCGCCGTCCACCCAGGGCTGCGCGTCGTCCAGGCGGCGGCCGGCGGCCAGCGCCAGCCGCTGCGCCAACCGCCGCACCGCCGCCTCGTCGGGGAAGCGAATCTCGGTGCGCCGCAGACCAGTGCCGTCGTCAACCCACACCGCATCCGGGGCGGTGACCAGGACGTCGGTCGTCCCGTCGGCGCAGAGCAGCGGATCGAGGATGCCGGCACCGGTGAGCTCGGTCTGCAACACCCGCAGATTGGCCAACACTTCGGTGTCTCCGAGCATCCCGCCGGACTCGGCCCGGATGGCCGCGGCCACCACCGCCGGCCCGAGCGGGCCGGGCTCGCCGGCCAGCCGCTCACGGACGCGGTCGATCAGCGAACCGCTCACGCCGCCTTGCCCTTCGGCACGCCGGCCGCCGGCAGCACGCCGAGCACCTGGCCGGCCGCCGCGGCGAGCGGTGAGCGTCGCCCCAGCCGCAGGCCACCGCGGTCGGCCTGTTCGGCGAGTTGCGGCTGCGCTTTGACCGCGGCCAGCAACGGCAGCCCGGCGAGATCGGCGATCTCGGCCGCCCGCAGTCCTCCCGGCGACGGGCCCCGCACCACCAGGCCGACGTTGGGGTTGACGGACGCCAGCACCGGGGCCAGCGCCCCGGTCGCCGCGCACGCGCGCACGTCACAGCGGGTCACGACGACCACCAGGTCGGCCGCGCTCAGCGCCGCTTGGGTCGCGTCGCTGAGACGACGGGGAAGGTCGCAGATGACGCTGACCGACCCACGCCGGCCGGCGTCGACGACGGCGTGCACCGGCGCGGCCTCCAGCTCGTAGCCGCGGCGAGTGCCCGACAGCACGCTGACTCCGCGGTGGCGTGGCAGCGCATCACGCACCGCCGACCAGGTGAGCCGCCCGCCCTGCAACGCGAGGTCCGGCCAGCGCAACCCCGGAGTGGTCTCGCTGCCCAGCAACAAATCGAGGCCGCCACCCCACGGGTCGAGGTCCACCAGCAGCGCATCGCCGGCGGTCCGGGCCAGGGCGACCGCCAGCGAGGAGGCGCCCGCCCCACCGCAGCCGCCGATCACGGCGACCGCGTGGCCACGCGACCCGTCGTCGCGCATGGATTCGGCGGCGTCGGCCAGCGCGCCGATCAACTCCGCTTCCTGCCCGGGCAGCCGCAACACGTGCGCGGCCCCGACCTCGACGGCGGCCGCCCACGTCGCCGTGTCGGGTTCGGCCGGGGTCAGCACCGTCACGTAATCGCGACGCGGCAGCGCCCATCGCCCGCAGCGAGCGGCCGCCCCCGCGTCCAGCACGACGGCCGCGGCCGCGGCCCACGTCTTGCGGCTGACCGGAGACGCGTCGCCGGCGTGCACCACGCGAACGCCGGCGGCCGCGGCCACCCGATCCAACTCGGCGCGCAGGTCGGGGTCGGCCAGTACCGCCAACACTCCCGCCGAATCGGCCGCTCCGGAGACGCTGGTCATCCGACCACTGTGCGGGGCCGTGACCTTGGCACAACAGTCCCAAACGGGGATTTGTGGATAGAGACGCGAGTGTGCACAAACGCGTCGCGGGGCCATGCCGCCAGCGACGACGCACGCGCTTTCCCGCAACGCACGTAGAGCCGAGCCCGACGCCGCGAAGCGAGAAAACTGACCGTAGAAAAGGGACGACCCCCGCCAGGGGGGGAGGAGGCGAGGGTCGTCGTGCATCAGCCCCGGGGGGTCGGGCTGATACACCCTCGGCTCAAGGCCGAGTAATGCTTACTATACACATGACAAGCCAGAGTAACGCAAGAGATCATTTTCTGGAAAACCAGCTTGAGCCGCGTAAACACCGCTTCGCCCGCGTCCCGAACCCCCTGAGCGGCCATTTCCGGTGCGGGATGGCGGCCTTGCCGGACCACCGACCTATGCTGGTTCCGTGACCGTCTTCGACCCCACCGCGGAGCAGTCGGCCTCGGATCAATCGGCGTCAACCACCGCTTCTCATGCCCGCACGGCGGCCTTCTTCGACCTGGACAAGACGATCATCGCCAAGTCCAGCACCCTGGCGTTCAGCAAACCGTTTTTCAACCAGGGCCTGCTCAACCGCCGCGCCGTGCTCAAGTCGAGCTACGCGCAGTTCATCTATCTGCTCTCCGGTGCTGATCATGACCAGATGGATCGGATGCGCGCCCACATGACCAATATGTGCACCGGCTGGGACGTCGAACAGGTCAAGTCGATCGTCAATGAAACGCTGCACGACATCGTGACTCCGTTGGTCTTCGCCGAAGCCGCCGACCTGATCGCGGCCCACAAGTTGTGCGGGCGCGACGTCGTGGTGGTGTCGGCCTCCGGGGAAGAAATCGTCGCGCCCATCGCCCGCGCGCTCGGCGCCACCCACGCGATGGCGACCCGGATGGTCGTCGAGGACGGTCGGTACACCGGCGAGATCGCGTTCTACTGCTACGGCGAGGGCAAGGTCCAGGCGATCCGCGAGCTGGCCGCGCGCGAGGGCTACCCGCTGGAGCACTGCTACGCCTATTCCGACTCGATCACCGACCTGCCGATGCTCGAGGCCGTCGGCCATCCCAGCGTGGTCAATCCCGACCGCGGGTTGCGCAGGGAGGCCGTGGAGCGCGGTTGGCCGGTGATCTCGTTCTCCCGGCCGGTGTCGTTGCGTGACCGCATCCCCGCGCCCTCCGGTGCCGCTATCGCCACGACGGCCGCGGTGGGCATCAGCGCGCTGGCCGCCGGCGCGGTGACGTATTCGTTGTTGCGCCGCTACGCCTTTTAGCGCGTTTTAGCGACCCAGCAAACGTGCGCCTGTCGCCATGGGATTTCCTTCGCAATTGGGCCTTGCTGTGCTAGGGGTCTAGTAGTACAAAGGAACCACGGAAGCCCGGTAAGGCCAAGGTCGAGCCGGAAGAGAAGGTTCGTTCTCCCGACCCGGGCGCCCAGCACGGTGCTCGGCACCCACGCGGAGTCATAGCCGCGAAGATGGCAGAAGTGTTGCGGGCCTGCGAAATTGCGAAAATGCGGAAGGTATCGACGGCCCTTTGGGTGGGGTTGCAACCATAAGCGTCGCGAGATCGCCGAGGCCAACCCACGCAGCCCCGAGATGCACGCTTGGTAACCGAGCCCCGTGCTAGCGGGCGGCGGACCGAACATTCGGAACGTCGCCCGCTCTACCTTTTTGTGCCCGTTTTCCCGGCGTCGGCAACCGGTTCAGCTACTTGTTCGACATCGCGTCGGCGATCGACACCGCCTCCTGCGCACCGGCTTTCATCGCCCGGCAGCACAGCACCAGCCACGCCCCCACCCCCTCGGGCGTGCCGTCGGCGAATCCTTGCGCGGCGTCGCGATACGCGGCGGGCTGTCGCATCCAGCTGACCTCGGGCACGCCCAGCCCGTGCGGGTCCAGCCCGCTGGCGATGGTCACCAACCTCGACACCGCGCGGGCCACCACACCGTCGGAGCTGCCGAACGGCTTCAGCGTCAGCAGCTCGCCGTGGGCGACCGCGGCCAGCACCGGCGCCGGCACCTGGGTGCGCCCGTTCACCAACTCGGCCAACAACTCCAGTCGCGGCCCCACCCCGGCATCGGTGCGCGGGCGGCCCAGCCGCTCGTCGTCGACCTGCTCGGCCGCGGCCAGCACGTGCAGGCGGGCCAGCGCCTGCAGCGGTGCCCGCCGCCAGATGGCGACGACGGGCCCTTCGCCACCCTCGAGCGCCTGGGCCACCCGAAGCGCCCCCGCGAACACCGGGTCGCTGATCTGCCCCGCGTCGGCGAGGTCCTCCAGCCGGACGGGGCCGCCGTCCAACACCGACGACGCGCGCGCGGCCCGCAGCGCCGCCTCGGCGGCGGTCACCGGCCAACCGCGCAGGTTGGCGCGGTGCCGGTGGGCACGGCCCAACGCTTCGCGGGCGCGGTCACTGGCCTCGGCGACGCCGGGCAGGTCCATCAGGGGGGCCAGCGGATCTGCTGTCACAACCTCACAACCTATCCCCGCCGGATTCACCGCAGCCGCGGGATGGCATCGAGCAACTGCTGGGTGTATTCGTGCTTGGGGTCGGTGAACAGTTCCTCGGTGGGCGCCTGCTCCACCACGCGGCCCGCCCGCATCACCAGGACGTCGTCGGCGATCTGCCGGATCACCGCCAGGTCATGGCTGATGAACAGATAGGCCAGCCCCAGTTCGGCCTGCAGCTCGGCCAGCAGGTCGAGTATCTGCGCCTGCACCAACACGTCGAGCGCCGACACCGCCTCGTCGCACACCAGCACGTCGGGCCGCAGCGCCAGCGCCCGGGCGATGGCCACCCGTTGCCGTTGGCCACCCGACAGCTCACGGGGCAACCGATCCAGCACCGACGACGGCAGCGCCACCTGGTCGACGAGGTGGTGCACCGCCTGGGCGCGCTGCCTGCGGTCGCCGACGCGGTGGAGGCGCAGCGGTTCCTCGATCGCGCGAAACACCGAGTACATGGGATCCAGGCTGCTGTAAGGGTTTTGAAACACCGGCTGCACGCGGCGGCGGAAGGCCAGCTGCCGATCCCGGGGCATCGCGTCGTCGATCCGGGTGCCGTCGAAATCGACGGTGCCCGAGGTGGATTGGAGCAGGCCCAGCACCATGCGGGCCAGCGTCGATTTCCCCGAGCCCGATTCACCGGCGATGGCCAGCGTGCTCGCGCGGCGCAGCCGAAACGACACCGCGTCGACCGCACGGAATTCGCTGCGCCGCCACGGCGCCCCGTGTGACTCCCGGTAGACCTTGGTGAGATCCGAGGCGACGAGGATGTCCTCGGTCGGGGTGGAGGCCGGCCGGCTCCGGCGCGTCAGCGACGGGGCCGCCGCCACCAGCCGCCGGGTGTACTCGTGTTGCGGCGCGCGCAGAATGGACTGTGCGGCACCGGATTCCACCACGATCCCGCGGTGGACGACGACCACGTGCTCGGCCCGTTCGGCGGCCAGCGCCAGATCGTGGGTGATCAGCAGCAGCGCGGTACCGAGTTCGGCGGTGAGCCGTTGCAGATGGTCGAGGACCTGGCGCTGCACCGTGACGTCGAGCGCGGACGTCGGCTCGTCGGCGATCAGCAGCCGCGGCCGGCCCGCCAGCCCGATTGCGATCAGCGCGCGTTGACACATGCCGCCGGACAGCTGATGCGGGTAGCGGGCCGCCTGCCGGGCCGGATCCGGCATGCCCGCCGCGGCGAGCAATTCCACCGCCCGCCCCCGCGTCCCCCGATCGCTCGTGTTGGCGCGCAGGGCTTCCCGGATCTGGAACCCGACCTTCCACACCGGGTTGAGGTTGGTCATCGGGTCTTGCGGGATATAGCCGATGTGCCGCCCCCTGATCGAGCGCAGCGCTCGGCGATCGGCGGTCGAGATGTCGACGCCGTCGAACATGATGCGCCCGCCCGTGATTCGGCCTCCCGGCGGTAGCAGCCCGAGAATCGCGGCGGCGGTGGTGGATTTGCCCGATCCCGATTCGCCGACCACCGCGACGGTCTGGCCGGGCAGCACGCGCAGATCCAACCCGCACACCGCGGCGTGCTCACCGAACCTGACCTCCAGGCCCTCGACCGACAGCAGCGGGGACGCCGCGCCGCTCACTTTGCGCCGCTCTCCCCCGCAAGCGGGAGGTGCCCCCGCCTCATCGCCGCGCTCTACATCGTCGCCGGCGGTCACGCCCGCCACGCCCTCGAGGCCGGATCGAGCGCGTCGCGCAGCGCGTCGCCCATCATCATGAATGCCAGCACGGTCATGGCCAGCGCGCCGGCGGGGTAGAACAGGATGGGTGAGCCGGCCCGCAGCCGGGTCTGAGCGAGGTTGATGTCGCCACCCCACGACACCACCGACGGCGGCAATCCGACGCCGAGGTAGGACAGCGTCGCCTCGGTGACGATGAACAGGCCCAGGGCAATCGTGGCCACCGCGATCACCGGCCCCAGCGCGTTGGGCAGCGCGTGCCGCAGCAGGATCTGAAACCTGCTCATTCCCAACGCTTTAGCGGCGAGCACGTAGTCGCTGCCCCGCACCGCCAGCACCGCACCGCGGGCGATCCTGGCCACCTGCGGCCAGCCGAACAACGCGAGGATGGCGATCACCGTCCACACCGTGCGGTGGTGCAACACCTGCATGAGGACGATGGCGGCCAGCAACAGCGGCAGGCCGAAGAAGACATCGGTGAGGCGGGAGACCACTGCGTCGATCCAGCCGCCGTAGAAACCGGCCAGCGCACCCAGCGCGCCGCCGACGACGAAGACCAGCAGCGTCGCGCCCAGCCCGACCGTCACCGAGGCGCGCGCCCCGTAGACGGTGCGTGCGTAGATGTCGTGGCCCTGCAGGTCGGTGCCGAACCAGTGCC
>NZ_LZLL01000017.1:0-2916 GCF_001669335.1 Mycobacterium sp. 1245852.3
AGGAGCATTGATGACCGAGGTCAAGAAGGTGCGGCTGTACGGAGCGGTGTGCGTACAGCGGGGCACGGCGATGTTGCAGTCGTACGCGACCCCGCTGCTGTTGCGCGACCAGGGTGTCGTGGATGTCCACAACCCTGAAACGGATGAGGGCTACCAGCGGGCGCTGGTCACTTCTCGGATCAAGCAGACGGCCGACTACTACGACAAGGGCGGACGGATGCCGAACCCCCTGCTGATCAACATCCGGGAGGAGGACTACAGCCAGGTCAAGGTCGTCATCGACGGCAACGCCGAGGCGCAGGCGGCTTTCGATGACGCCGTCACCAACGAGACCAATTGGGTGGGCAGCGGTTACATCGAGTTCGACCGAGACCTCGAACTTTGGGTCTACGACGGCCAGCACCGGCGGGAAGGGCTCGTGCGGCTTCTCGAACGCCACAGCGATTTCGACGACTTTCCGGTGCCGGTCAGCCTGACGCTGGGCTTGGACACTCAGTCCGAGATGACCGAGTTCTACGAGGTCAACACCAACGCGAAGAACGTCAGCACCAACCTCGCCTTCACGCTCCTTAGCAAGATGGCCGAGGAGGATCCAGACCTCCGCGACGCGCTCGTCGGCGCGGACCGGGACTGGATCACCCGTGGGCAGGCGGTGATCAAGGAACTCGAAGGGCTCGACGGTCCGTGGAAGGGCCGCTTCCAGTACGCGAACACCCGCAAGAAGCGCGGCGACGGGTCGATCATGCCGATGCCGCAGTTCGTCCGCTCCCTCAAGCCGGTGTTGGACATGCCGCTTCTCAAGCGCGCAGACCCCCTGACCGTCGCGAACGTCATCAACGCCTTCTGGCTGGGCGTCGCCAAGGTACTGCCCGAAGCCTTCGAGAATCCAGAGGGATACCAGATTCAGAAGGGCCAGGGCACCGTCGCATTGCACCGCGTCTTCCCGCAGGTGATCGAAGTGGTTCGGTCGCGCGGGGGGAAACTCGGCGAACCGAACTCCTACGCCGAGGTGCTGGCCGACCTGCCCGCTCTGAACGGCACGGTCGTCATTGACGGCAACATGGTCGCCGTCGACGGTGCCGACTACTGGAAGACGGGATCGGTGGCCTCAGGATTCAGCGGTGACGCTGGTCGGCGCCGGCTGGCGAGTCTGATCCAGACGCTCCTGCCGCGCCCGTCGGACACCATCGAGCTGTAGACGACCCGCACGTCGACGACGGCCTCGACGCCGAAAGGTGTTCGGGGCCGTCGAACTTCCATCTGCGTGCGCGCGGGACGGAACGTCGCCGACGACCCCGAAGTTGTCGGTGGCATTTCGTAGCCTCCAGATGAACACATGAAAAGGAGGTGCTGATATGGCGCTACCAAGAGAGTCACGCGACCTCGACGCGACCATGATCCTGGTCGGCCAGGTGCAACCGGGCATGTCCCTGGCGGTTGACGGCGGACTGGGCAAGCCGCAGCTGTTCCAGGTCGAGAAGATCGGCTTCAGTTCCAAGCAGCAAGAGGACGGCAGCTACCTGAATACGTACACGCTTACGTCCGGCCCCACCGCTGACGGCGGCCCGCCCTGGGTGATCGAGTTGCCCGCCGACGCGACGGTTTGCCGCATCCTCGGGTACTCCGCGACGCGTCCGCGTTAAGCGTCGACCATGGCGTGGTCGCAGAACTCCGGTCCGCGGTCACCGTCGACCATCCCGAGCGAGTCGCACCCCGGGCACAACTCGCGCTTTACGCGGGCGGCGACCTGCGTCAACTTCGTTGCCAGCACCTCTAACTCGTAGAGCTCGAGGTGCACGGTCAGGTACTCCCAGCCGGTCTCGATGATCGACACGGCGGCGCCGAGTAGGTCCTCATCGACCGCGACCATCAGCCGTCGGCCGGTCTCTGCTTCGTCGCGGACGTAGAACTCCGCATCGGAGATGTCCAGTTGCGGCCGTCGCTCCATGAGTCCCTCCACCGTCGTAGTTAGCGGTACAGCCGACCTCGGGAAACGGGATAGCTGGCAGATAACGCCGGTCATCGCCGCCGCCCGCGAAAACCGCCTCTGAACTGCGCAAACGCGAAGTGCCCCCGGCAGGATTCGAACCAGCCGGCGTACACCATTTCCGACCTCGACAACCGTGGCGTCTACTCAACAACCATCTGGCAAGTCCTAGCCCCTTCGACGTATCGCGCCGTGACCTTTGCACCGCGAGGAGCAGCTCGCCGCGTCACGGCCGTGGCGGCAACGCCTTCAACCACCCATCCGAAAGCAGCTCCAACATCTGCCCATCCGGATCCCGAATCATCGCCGCGCCCTTCGATACCGACGAATCAACCAACGCTCCCCCGAACTCCGCCACCCGAGCCAACACACCAGGTAGATCGGACACCGAGAACGAGATGTGCGTCAGCCCGATCTGATCCATGACCCGCTCCGAGCCGGCGTGCACCTGACGCTTCGAATAGTCCATCAGCTCGAGCACCAAGCCATCGCGCACCAGATAGGTCGCGTGCACTCCGAGCGGCTCCGGCAGCCCCACCAGCTGCGAGGTCGGGCCGTCGGGCGGGTCGAGCTCCCACCAGAACTGAAACCCCAGCAGGCTCTCGTAGAAGCGGCGCGATCGCTCGCGGTCGGCGACGCATAACCCAACGTGATTGAAAACCGTCCGATGGCTCGTCATGACACCCTTTCCGCAGCAAACGGGCCCAGGCGGTCACGCCGAACCGCCCAAGAACCGCTTCCGCCGCCCAGCTCAACCGCGTAATAATGCAAAGATAATAAGCGCACCGCCGAATAAGCAGATCACCTTCCGTTGGAGGGCTTTTCGATGGCCACACGTCCGAACGTCAGCGCTGACGCGATCGTTGACTTCGACCATCATTCCGACGCTTTCAACCTCAACGAGCTGGCCGTCAACGCCGACCTGCGGC